>JBJKTB010000169.1:0-12328 GCA_046703345.1 Ignavibacteriaceae bacterium | reverse complement strand
AAATAGTACTTACTTCTGATATTCCCGTATCAAAACTGGCGGTTAAATATTCGGAGAAACCATATATCCTTACGCCAAAGCCTTCCGATAAACCTGAGATAAACGGTGCCGATGTATTCGGCGTCAGACCGGGTCATCCTTTCTTATACACTATAGCTGCTACTGGGAAAAGACCTATGCGATTTTCAGCCGAGAATTTACCGGAAGGATTAAATCTTGACCAGGCGACCGGAATAATTACCGGCCAGGTAAATCAACAAGGGAATTATATTGTTAAGCTGTTTGCCGAAAATAAACTCGGAAAAATTGAAAGGGATTTTACGATTAAAGTCGGTGATAAAATCTGCCTCACCCCGCCTATGGGATGGAACAGCTGGAACTGCTGGGCGGAAGCCGTTGACGCTTCAAAAGTTGAAGCCGCCGCCGATGCTATGGTTAAAACGGGTTTGATAAATCACGGCTGGACTTACATAAATATAGACGACTGCTGGGCAATAAAGCCGGGAAGCAAAGATTCGCTTCTAAGCGGACCCGCCAGGAACAGCGAGGGAATGATAAACGCAAATAAAAAATTCCCCGACATGAATGCTTTAACTGATTTTGTCCATTCTAAAGGTCTGAAGATAGGCATATATTCTTCACCCGGCCCTCTAACGTGCGCGGGCTATACAGCCTGCTATCAACACGAGCGGCAGGATGCCGAGCGTTTCGCCGAATGGGGATTCGATTATCTTAAATACGACTGGTGCTCCTACGGTCAAATCGCTAAAGATAAAAGTCT
Organism: Ignavibacteriaceae bacterium; assembly: GCA_046703345.1. GTDB lineage: Bacteria > Bacteroidota > Ignavibacteria > Ignavibacteriales > Ignavibacteriaceae > FEN-1297. The sequence continues at coordinate 11,547 of JBJKTB010000169.1, read as the reverse complement.
GCTTGAACTTGAAAAACCTTATGAGGTAATGCGCCGGGCTCTTAACAAAGTCAACCGTGACATTGTTTACAGTTTATGCCAGTACGGAATGGGAGATGTGTGGAAATGGGGGAGTGATGTAGGAGGAAATCTTTGGCGTACTACAGGCGACATATCGGACAGCTGGCCAAGCATGTCCGGCATCGGCTTCGGGCAGGCCGGGCATGAAAAGTAGGCCGGACCGGGACACTGGAACGATCGTGATATGCTTGTGGTTGGACTGGTTGGTTGGGGTCCTAATCTTCATCCTACCCGCCTTACACGCGACGAACAGTACACTCATATCAGTTTATGGTCCTTACTCTCGGCGCCGCTGCTTATTGGCTGCGATTTGAGCCGCATCGATCCTTTCACTTTAAATCTTTTGACAAATGACGAAGTAATTGCGGTAGACCAGGATCCGCTTGGCAGACAAGCCGCTCGTATTTCTGATGTAGACGGCAAGCAGGTCTGGGCAAAAGAAATGTATGACGGCTCGAAAGCTGTTGGACTATTCTATGTAGGGAACGCGAATAAAAAGCCTGCTGATTATTTCAGATGGAACAATAAAATATTAAAATCCAAGATAACGGTTACTGCTGCAGAATTGGGTATTTCTGGTAAGTTTAAAGTAAGAGATTTATGGCGTCAGAAAGATCTCGGCGTTTTCAAAACCAGTTTTACAACTGAAGTCCCTTACCACGGTGTAAAGCTTCTTCGCTTTTTCCCGGTAAGATAAATTTAGCGGGGCTGGCTGCAATAATTATTTTTAATTATTCGTGATTACCTTGATTCGTCATTATAGCCGGCCGTTTTAATCCGTTAAAAGAATTTTCTCCGGTGAGTTTATTTCTATTTGTTAGTTAACTGTAATGAAATTAATTTCAAGCATTATCTTATTCGATCTTGTTAAATATCCTGGACTTGAAAATGAAAAACCTATACTTCTTTGTTGCCGCTTTATTCATTTCATTCACTGGGGCTATGATTGCCCAGCAGCCTTCTCATTACGATTGGGGAAAATTTACGCGCGCGGATTCCCTGAGAGGAAATTATCTCCTTCCCCAGAGAGCATGTTACGATGTAACGTATTATCATCTTGATATAGCTGTTGATACTTCATCAAAATCGATAAGAGGATCGAACACTATACGATTTAAAGTAGTTCATCCGTTTACGCTGATGCAGGTAGATTTATTCCCCAACATGAAAGTTGATAAGATAGAATTCGAGGACGGCTCCGTGCTTAAGTATACCAGAGAGTACGGAGCGGTGTTTATCTCTGTTCCGAAGGAACTGAAAAGCGGAACCGAACATCAAATAAAATTTTATTATTCCGGCGAGCCGATAATTGCCAAGCGTCCCCCCTGGGACGGGGGATTTATCTGGAAGACGGACAAGGAAGGCAATCCATGGATTGAAGTCACATGTCAAGGCACCGGCGCCAGCCTGTGGTGGCCAAACAAAGACCAGCAGGCCGACGAACCCGACAGCATGCTGCTGAGCGTTACGGTTCCAAAGGGACTCGAAGATATTTCTAACGGAAGACTCAGGAATAAAACTGTTCTGCCTAACGGTGAAACGAGGTTCGACTGGTTTATTAGCTATCCTATTAATAATTACGATGTAACCGTAAACATCGGCAGGTTCGATCACTTCAGCGATATATACACAAGCCGCGACGGCAGTAAGCTTACTCTCGATTATTACGTTCTCCCGGAGAATCTTAAGAAAGCGAAGAAACAGTTCAAGCAGGTTAAAAAAATGCTTGCAGCCTTCGAAAATTATTTCGGCAAATATCCTTTTTATAGAGACGGCTATAAATTAATCGACGCATCGCATAACGGCATGGAGCACCAAACTGCGGTAGCTTACGGTAACCATTACTGGAACGGGTACGTAGGCAGAGCAAGTTCTGCGGTGGGTCTTAAATTCGACTTCATTATAATTCATGAGAGCGCTCACGAGTGGTGGGGAAACAGCGTTACATCAAAAGATATAGCGGATATGTGGATTCATGAAAGCTTCGGCGCGTACGCCGAAGCGTTGTATGTGGAATACTACTGGGGGCGCAAGGCTTCGCTAGAATACATTAACGGCAAGAAGCCGAACGTGCGCAACGAACAGCCGATCATCGGGCCTTACTACGTCAACAAAGAAGGCGCAGGGGATATGTACGATAAAGGTCAGCTGGTTCTTAATACCCTGAGAGACGTGATAAACAACGATAAACTCTGGTTCTCAGTACTTCGCGGCATTCAGGAAAAATTCGCTCTTCAAACAGTTACCGCCGACGACATCACAAATTACATAAACGAAAAAACCGGCACCGACTATAATTATTTCTTCAACCAGTATTTAAGATATCCCAAGCTGCCTGAGCTTCTGGTCTTTGTAGTCAAAAAAGGGAATGAAACAGCTCTCAGGTACAGATGGATTGCCGATGTAAAAGATTTCAGAATGCCGGTCAAGGTCACTACCTCGAAAAATAAATATGAATTCATTTATCCTACCGAAAAATGGCAGGATATGAAATTAAAGAACTTTGATCCCAGGGACTTTAAAGTGGATGAAGATGAATTTTACTGCGCCGTGAAGATATTCAGATCTTATATTGATCCTGAAAGCAGCATAAAGATTTTCTGATTATTCACTGGGCCGCCTATTAAGTAAGCTTATTTTTAAGTACCGGGAAAAAGATAATTCAGTTTTATAAATTCAATTTTACATTTTCTTAACTTCATATCCCTCAGGTACTTTAAATAAAGCCGGATCAACTTTTGCGTTTTCCTTGATGTCCGTAGCCTTAATGCGTATTGTTCCCAACGGCGTATTTGTCTCGGAATAAAGAAGTATGTTATTCCAGCCTGCGAACAAAACATCGGTTCCCGGAGATTTCATACGGTAAGCTTGGCATTCTTTGCCGGCAATATTCATGTCCTCAAGCCGCTTGTAACCGAATTTCTGTTTATCAGATTCTTTGTTAAAGGGTTCGGCAACAAACTTCATTTCTGTTCCGTAAATTCCGGGCCCCATTATAAAGGCGGTTTTAGCCTCGCCGTATTTAAAATTAATCACGTACATATTTTTACCGTCTGAAAATCTTATTTCTTCAAGATTTCCCTTCGAATTATACGTCTCGTTTCTTTCCTTTGTACCGAAATCATCAAAGAAAATTATTGTCTTGCTCTTCCCTGCAAGTCCGTCTTTTTCAAAGTGTATTATTCCCGATTTAAAAGTATATTTTTTAGCCGCCGGAGCATTAGCTGTGTTTAACTCGCCGGCCATTGCCTTTATCTTATCCTTCGGCTTTTGACTGTTATTCTCTTTGTTTCCGCACTGAGATAAGGTAAAAATTAATGATGTCATCAATATAAGTTTGAAAAATTTCATGATTAACTCCTCTGATTTTTACAATTTTATAAATTCAACTCTGCGGTTATTTGCTTTTCCGTCCGGAGAATCGTTGGGAGAGATCGGCTGGTTCTCGCCTTTGCCGTCGGTTTGCATACGCGAACTATCGATCCCGAAATCCTGCATAAGAGAATTTTTAACCGCAACAGCGCGTCTTTGCGAAAGCTTCATGTTAAATGCATCGTCGCCGTCGCTGTCTGTATGACCAACTATCTTTATTTTCAGCGAAGGATTCTCTTTCAGTACGTCGGCAATTTCTTTTAAAACGCCGAAGGATTGAGGCTTAATTTTATCTGATCCTGAATCGAAAGTAATGCCGTGTGTAATCAATTTCCCTTCTGTCAATAATTTGCTCCTTGTGTCAGGCAGGCCCACTGCAACTCTTACATCATTGATCAGTGTGTTTTGGTCTTCACTTCCGCTTGTAAATTGAAGTTTGTCAAATTCCATCTTTTTCGGAATTAATCTCGGAAGGTCGAGAAGTTTAGTTTCGTTTATATAAAGACGAAGTCTTTGATTCTGTACCCATATTGAAACTCGTACAGGTTTGCCTGCCGTTGAGATCAAATCGTAATTTTTTTCGGCGGAGGAAAAGTAATTATCGCCGTTTATAAAACTAGAGGCATACACTGAAGTGCGGCTTAGGTTTACATCGGCTTCATTGTCGGCATATTCTCCGGCTTTCCAGCCGGGGGCTGATTTTATGAATGTTACCCGGAAATTTTCATTTGCCGTCTCGTTTTCCGTAAAAATCATATTAAATTCAAGTGTGAAGTTTTCCGTAAAGGGCACAGACACATCCGGAGCGAAACACAATTCTCCTCCTTTGGGCATGAACCACTTTTCCGGGTATTTGCTTGTAGTTACAACCTCTCCGCTGCCGTTTGTATTCCAGAGAGCGGGGAAATCGCCTACGGCATCCTGAGAGAAATCATCATAGAATATAATTTTCTCGCCGGGAATGAAATCAAATTTTGAATAAGTTTTTAATCCCTTATTATCTTCGGTGGATTGACTGGCGGCTTCTTTCCGATCTTCCTGCTGATTTTCGTCCGCTTCCGGTTTATTTTCTTTCTTCTTGAAGAGTCCCATAATTCCGTCTTCAACTTTATCAAGCCCCTTATCCACACCTTCGTCAATTTTATTGTCTATCCGATCGTTTGTCTTATCTCTAATTTTTTCTTCTACGTCCTGCGCAGATGATATTGACGCTGCTAAAATTATCACAGCAAAAAATACTGTAAAGAAAATTTTATTTCTCATTTGTCTGCCCCTTTGAGGTTATTTCTGCTTACTATAAATGCGTAGTTTTGGAGGGTAATCTAATTTATTTGGGATAATTTTTATTGTAAAAAACGGACAATCGTAACTGTGCTTATAAATAAAACGGGCAGTTAAATTATTCAGAATGGCTTTGGCTGCCTACAGTAAATCAGTCTCTCTTTGCTGAAAGTATCTCTACTTGAGTGAGGTCGCGGTTCAAAAAATCCCGCGGCGATTCGCCTACAAGTTTCTTGAAATCGTTAATAAGGTGTGATTGATCAAAAAAATTGCATTCGTCTATCAGATTGTAAACGCCCAGTCCGGGATTACTCTTCATTTTGTCCCATACCCGGTTTACCCTTACAATCCTGTGCAGCCCCTTCGCGTTAATGCCTACCCGGCTCAGAAAATTCCGGCGGAAGGTTCTCGGATTAAGATTATATTTCTTTATAATCTCACCGATCTGTATCCCGCAGCCCGCGCCTATAATCTCCTCGTAAACCAGGTCTATTATATCTTTCTCGAAGCTGACGGGATCGATCTGCTGCCTGATGTAGCTTTCGAAGAGATCAAATCTTTCTTTGTTTTTTCCCTTGCCCTTTAATTTTTCCCACATCGGGAAACCGCCGAATATATTCACTGATTTGTGCGGCCCTTTGGGCAGTTTATCCATCGCTATATTAAACACCTTTGAGAAAATAGACGACTTGCAGAGGACAACCATTGTATCGCATGGAACAGATGTCACTATCCGCATCGAACCGATGTAAGGTACGACTATAAACATCTGCGGAAGTGTTTCTTTTTTGTTACCCTTAATCAGCTCAACTCCTCCGCTGAGATTAAATACAATAGCTGTTTCTCCGTTGGGGACGAACCGGTCGAATAGTTTCTCTTTGTGCGTTTTGATAAACAGATATCCGTTTATCAATTTCGAAGAGTATACTGAAGGCCTTTTATATACCGGTTTCATGCTGTGTAATTAGATAAAAGGAAGGTAGAAAAAATATGCGGCTTATTTGCGCTAAATATTGTCATCCCCAAATGAGCTTTATTTAGATCTGATTTGTCTAGCGGAAAGGGAGGGATTCTCCCAAGGGGATTCCTTCGGAAGAACCCTCGATACCCGTAATTTTAAATTATATTGTTCGATCTTAACCATTTATATCCGTCTATTGATTTGTAAAACTTTTCTCTTTTCATCGCCTCTGTTTTTGCGGCAAACTCTTCATAAAAATGGATTTTATATGGGCGGTGACCTTTAGTGTATCTGCTTTTGCCTGCATTGTGCTGCGCTAATTTTTTATAAAGCTCATTGCACGATCCATAATAATATGAGCCGTCTTTTGAACTTTTTAAGATGTATGCATAATACATTAAAAAGAACCTTAATATCATTTAATATGATCAATATCAATTTGAATCCCCTAGGTTCTATAGGGAAAGGGAGGGATTCTCCCAAAGGGATTGATACAGAAGAACCCTTGGTATCCGTTATATCAAATAAATAATACCTAGAAAAAGAAATATTGAGTATAGATTCAACCATTTTGTGATGATAACAAAATTCCCCGAGATTGTCTAGCGGAAAGGGAGGGATTCGAACCCTCGGTACCCGTAAAGGTACACACGCTCTCCAGGCGTGCCAGTTCAACCACTCCTGCACCTTTCCGAAATGAGTCCGCTAATATAAAAAATTATGTGAATCCAAACAAAATATACATTTAAATAAAATCATTGAAATATCCTTAGGATGATATTTAGAAAATTTCAGTTTAATTTTTTATCTTTACTGCTCAAATTTATTTAAGCTGCTTCAACACGGAGAGATGCCGGAGTGGTTGAACGGGACGGTCTCGAAAACCGTTATACTGAGTAATCGGTATCCAGGGTTCGAATCCCTGTCTCTCCGCAAGATAAAATGGTCCTGCTTATGCGGGACCTTTTTATTTTCGGAGCGTTAAATACTTGTTTTTATAAGTGACGGAAATAAATAACAGTCGCGAAGCGACTGGGACATTTATAACTCGACGGTTCCTCTGTCGGGATCAACGAAGCTAATCCCTGTCTCTCCGCCGTGCCTGCGGCTGGAGGGCAAAATAAATGACTCCGATTTTTCAAAGCCGCTTTTATTTAAATGCGGTTAAAGCCTGCTTAAATAAATAGATGATTTCTCATCGTTTAATTTATCTAATATGTTTTTGTTGACTTACTCTTTTTTTTATCTCTTCCCATTTTATTGTTTACATTGATAACTCATTTCCTTAAGTTCAAAAAAACTAATCAAAAGGGAGAGTTATATGAAGATTCCATCCGGTTTTCTATTTACAGTTCTTTTTGCTTTTGTCCTCAGTTCTCAGGTCTTTTCACAGCAGCTCTTCGAAAGAGAAGGGGAAATTCCCGTTCCGTCCATCGAAAATACGGGCTTCGGCAATATGATAGCGGGCGTCGACTTCGACGGCGACGGCAAGCCTGAAATCTATATAGTCAACAATATGCTCGATCAGGGCGGCGAAGAACTTACTCCGCGCATCTAAAAGTTCGAATACAACGGCTCAACCTGGGATTCGGTTTGGTCTGCCTCTCTTCCTGATGTTCATCAGAACAGCTGGGGAGCGCTGGCTTACGGCGACCTCGATCAGGACGGGAAGATGGAAATTATATGGGCGCCGGCTAACAACTTTGACGGCTTCAGCGGTCCGAACCCGAATAGGATCTTCGTTTTCGAAGCAGCCGGCGACGGCAGCGACGTGATGGGCGTGCCGACTTTCGGCGATTACTTCCCCAACTCTGTCTGGAAGATCGCTGATAAGGACAACGTAGACGTGAGACCTTTTAAAATCGTTGTAAGCGATGTTAACGGCGACGGCAAACCGGAACTGATCTTCTGCGACAGGCAGAGCACTTACTACTTCGGCGTCGCCTCAGTTAGCAATATCCCTGATAACGGCGACGGATCCGAAACCTGGACTCTCCTTGCCTCAGGCCAGAATTCGTCGATGGACGCCAGCAGCATATACGATATGGACGTGATTGGAAACTTCATATATCTCATCCACAACGACGGCGTTATTACTCCTGTTGAATATCAGAACGGCAGCTACTCTATATTAAGCGATATGCCCGACGCCGTTCCCGGCGGCTCGTGGAAATCTTCGTCGGTTGTGGACCTTAACAACGACGGACAGAAAGAGATAGTAGTTGCCGGATGGAACCCTGGCTACGCAAAAATATTTCTTCTTGAGCCCGACAGCTTCACCGGTTTAATCACTCATCAAATAGCCGACGTCTCTTCTTTTATAGGCGCTAACGGCCGCTTGAACGGAGGCGCAGCGGGCGATATAGACGGCGACGGAAAACTTGATTTCGCTTTCGGCACTAGGGGCGCCACTCCTAACGGCGCGATAGTCAGGCTCTCTTACCTAGGAGGATCTATTACAGACTCTAACAGCTACAAGGTCTCTTTGATTGATTCGCTTGTTTCCGATAACGCCGCACAGCGCTTCGATATTGTCGCGGTAGGCAATGTAGACTCGGATACTCTGACTAAAGAAGTTCTCTATACCGACGGCAACCAGGCGGGAAGAATCCCGCTGGTGATAGTTAAATTAAAATCGGTTACTTCGGTTGAGAGCTCCACGGCCCCGCGCAGCTTCTCTCTGGAGCAGAATTATCCGAATCCTTTCAATCCATCCACTACAATTAGAATCGGTTTGAATGAGAGAGCCAGCGTGAATTTAAGCGTTTTCAATATTCTCGGACAGCAGGTTGCCGTAATAATTAATAACGTGAATAAGGAAGCTGGGGAATACAGGGTAACATTTAATGCTTCGCCGCTGCCGAGCGGTACTTACATCTACAGGCTTCAGGCGGGGAATAAGATGCTTACTAAAAAGATGATTTTGCTGAAATAATTAATATCTGAAGTTATGCGCGAATCATTTTTTCATATTAGATTTTAAAAAATGGAGTATTGGAGTAATGGAATTGTTTAAATAAATAATCATTCCATAATTCTAGGAGAAACGGGTCTTGTGCGAAGCTCGTGTAGTTTATAATAAAATCCTTAAAGGCCGCAGTAATATTTTATAAGATTTATAGGCGCGCCTTTAAGGATTAAATTTTTTTATCGGTCATTTTTAATCGGTGTATACTATTGGCGGCATGTCTATCATAGTCTTCAACCCTGCGCCTGCGTTTACGACTGCGGGTATTGCGTTTACAGTTATTGAGCATGTGGCTATGTCGCCGTTTACTCCGTTCTTGATAGTCATATCGATTTCAGGGATTCCGTCAATTATAACTCTGTCTCTCGGCTCCGGCTGTCCAATCGCCGCTTTGAAGACGAGCGATATTACTTCCCGGCCGTTCACGTATCCTTTGCCGAGCTGCTGAACGCCGAGAGCGTTTCCTTTTTTTATCTGCGTTCCGTTAAACTGAACATCCTGCTCTGCGATTACCGGCTCAAGTATATCCTCAGTCTTCTCGAGCTTCCATCCCATTCCCGCCGCTATCATTTGTATCGATTCCGTCAGTCCCACGTGCCTCAGGCTTCCGTCCTGCCTCTTCTCCTCGAACTCAACCGGAGTAAGTCCTGCGCCGATTTTCTTCTGGAAGGGTATCCTTCTGTACTGCGCGTCCTGTATCCTTTCTATCCTAATCTTCTTCACGTTCTTGCAAACCGCCGTTAGCGACGCCGGGACAAAATCCATTAGGAAGCCGGGATTTACGCCTGTCGAAAGAACAGTAACATTGTTCGCCTTCGCCGCTTTGTCAATTTCCTCTGCTATATCAGGATTCGTAAGCCACGGGTAAGTTAACTCCTCGCACGTGGAAACAACGTTGTAGCCCGCTGAAACAAGCTCAAGCACCTGAGGTTTTATCTTCTCCAGACTTGAAGTCGTGGTAAGAACGGCTATGTCCGCCTTTTCATCACCGCTTATTTCTTTAAGCGATTTAGAGACCTTTACTCCGGCCGGATTTGAGAGCCCTGCCAGAATGCCTATATCTTTTCCGGCGATGTCCGGCGAAATATCAACCGCGCCGACAATCTTCATATTTTTCTTTTCGTACAATATGCCGGTGATCTTATTGCCTATCGGGCCGAGACCGTACTGTATTATTTTAATCATTTGATGCCCCTATTGAATAATTGAAAAGTAATTGCGTCCTTAAATAAAATATTAATTAAGACTTTATCAACTGCTGTGCCGATGATTTTGTAACAGTAAAGCCTGGTAAAGGTAAAATTTCTTTCCTGTGCTGCCCGGCAGTGAAAATTGACCGCTCGTAGTTTAGCTATTGACAAAATCTTTATTATTAGTGATTTTTTAGCCGGAGATTAAAACATAGTTAAACTTTCCGCACTTTTACTATTTCAGCGGCAAGTGTTATTCTCCGGGGGTGTGACTTTATTGTTGATGCTTAATTTTAGAGAGGGAAAAAATGAAAATTCTGGTCGGTTTTATAATCTTGCTGAGTCTTGTTTTCTTATTCGGGGGATTGCTGGCTGTGGGTTCTGCAAACGGGAACGGTAAGGATAAAGAAATAACCGCTACTAAAACCGCGTTCGAGCAGCCGCTCGGCGAGCGCCTTTCTATGAAGAAGATAGACAGCCTTACCGCTCACAGCAATCTGGCTTTTACCGCCGAGAATGCCGGCGGATCATCGGTATATGCTGTAAACAAATATTAATTATGAAGCGCCGCCGCGTTTATCCCATGGCGGCGCTCCGTTATAATAAAATCGGACACTCCTGCCATTTCTACTCAAAATCATTTTTGCAGGTTATATACCTATAATCACTAACTCAAGTACACATACAATGAATTGCTGTACTTCTTTTCTTAATTCCGGAAGACTTTTGTTGTATATCAAATGTCATGCGATTACAATAACCTAAGAAACACTATCCTCATTGTAACCGGCCGCTAAGCTAAGAAGCTATCATCTTCTTAGAGTATGCATTATCAGCCGTCATAATTTTTTTCATTCAGTAAAAACTTTTAAATTGATTTAGGGTTTTACCGCTTCCTTTTCATTATCATCTTAATTTAAATTGCAGAAGTTTATTTTTCAGTGATGGACAATAGCAAAACCGTTGAACCTGAATGCCTTGTGCCGGTCGGGCAGGCGTTACGGTTATTTATTTTCATTAATCTACAGGTTACGGGCGCGCGGAAAAAATTTAAGAATCTGAAATTCCTCAGTGGTTCTCTGTGACTTCTTCGTGCGGCTCGGTGTAATTCCTTGAAGCTTTGGTTACACGGAGAACCACTGAGGATACACAAAGTTCACAGAGTAAAAAAGCGATTCCGCTGTATGCCGTTAATTCGCTGTCGTTCTAACAATTCGTAAAAGCGAGGATCAAAATTAGTAGACTAAATAAATGCAGTCTGTAAAAAAACATATTACCAGCACTATTGAACTGGCCTACCCGGTTATTATCGGGCAGCTCGGCATGATAATGATGGGCGTGGTAGACAGCATAATGGTGGGAGGGCTGGGCGCCTCTCCGCTTGCCGCCGCGTCTGTAGCCAACAGTCTTTTTATTCTGATATTGATAATCGGAATCGGTGTTTCAATTGCCGTCACTCCGCTGGTGGCCATTGCTGTCGGAGCAGATAAAAGATCCGACTGCGGAATTCTATTCCGGCAGTCTCTGCTCATCAACATGGTGCTCGGCTTACTGCTTATGATACTTACTTACATCTGCGCGGATATGCTTAAATATTTGAATCAGCCTGCGGATGTAACGCATCAGGCCGCGTCTTATTTAAAGATACTCGGCTATTCGATAGTTCCTGTGATGCTGTTTCAATCCTACAAGCAGTTTATAGAAGGCTTCTCGGT
>JBJKTB010000168.1:0-4693 GCA_046703345.1 Ignavibacteriaceae bacterium | reverse complement strand
CATTTTCTTGTAGCCAGGAAGTCGAGGATTTCGGTCAGTTCCTCCTTGCTAAGCGATCCGCCGAAAGCCGGCATGTTACCTCCGCCGTTCACTATTCTTATAGTCATCTGCGATCTGTCGAGCCTGTCGGCTACTCTGGTAAGATCCGGTCCGCGATGGCCGCCGTCGCCGGAAATGGAATGACAGTAAAGACATCCTTTTTTATACATTAAGCTCGCGCCGGCAATAGCATCGGGGCCTGAGTTACCGACAACCTGCGAGCTGAGCGGCCGGGCGTTAAAGTTGGGCGACCAGGGTGATTGTACACCCTCGTACCAGAAAGTTCCTACCATGGTCAATATAAATACTACTATCATTACGGACCACGGCCGGCGCAGCGGGCTTCGCTCGCCTTTATTAAAAACAATAGGCAACGCAATGAGTATAAATCCCAGAACTAGAGGTCCGAACGCTATTACGTAAGACTCTATCGCTCTAGGCATCAAAGCGAACAGCGCGAAGATCCAGAGCAGATACCAATCGGGTCTGGGATTTGAATTTATATTAGCGGGATTGGGCGGCGCGCCTATTTTGGGAGGCCCAACGAAAACCGCAAGCGCCAGCACTACTGCAACAACCAGCAGACCGAATGCCATATCTCTCCAAGCCGCGTTGGGCCAGAAAGGTACTCCTTTTTCCTTAAGCATGTGTTTGTACCACTGCCTGTATGTTTTGGGTTCCACAGGCCGCCCGGCTTTCGGCGGTTCCGAAATACCGTTTCTTATAACAAGGTAAAGATGCAGCCCGATTAAACCGAACAGCAGAGCCGGAATAAGGAAAACATGTATGGCAAAGAAACGGCTAAGCGTAGCTCCGCCCAGAGTTCCTCCGGCAAGAATAAAATGCGCCAGCCACGTGCCGATGAACGGGATGCGTCCTGCCTGTTCCGCGCCTACTATTGACGACCATACTCCGTTGCTGTCCCATCGCAGAAGCTGTCCGGTAAAGCCCATACCGATTGTCAATCCGAGAAGAACAACTCCCGAAATCCAGCTCATCTCACGGGGATATTTGTATGCGGCCGAGATGTATACCCTGATCATATGGATGCCGATAAGAATTATCATAGCCGATGCGCCGTAGTAATGGATTCCTCTGAGAATATCTCCGAGAGGCGCCTGGTTTGTAATATACTTAAGCGAGCTGTAAGCGGTTTCCGAAGTCGGCTGATAGAGCAAAGACAACCCTACACCTGTTATTACCTGAAGTATAAAGATGAAGAGCGTCGCGCTTCCGAATATATAAGTCCATCTCGAATCGGGAGGCACAAGATGTTTCGCCAGGGGTTTTATAAATTCGCTTATGCCTGATCTGTCGTCTATCCAGGCCAAGATCTTTTTTAACTTGTTCATTAAGCAGTATACTCAAATTGTTGTTATAGGAATCGGGCTAGATAAAATCTCTACCTCGTTGTTTCTAATTCTAACCGGATACTTGCTAAGGCCGTGCGGCGGGGGACCGGAGGCATAAGAGCCGTCCTTGTTGTAAACTCCTCCGTGGCAGGGGCAGAGAAAAAGTTCGGCGTCGGGTATCCACCTTACAGGGCAGCCGAGATGCGCGCAGTTTACAGAGAAGGCGATGAACTTATCGTCTGATACCCGCCTAAGCCATGATGCGGTTTGCGATGTCACTCCCGACCAGGGAAGCGGGGAAGTATTCTTAAATTTTACAAGAACCGTAGAGCCTATCTTAAAGCTGTCAACCGTTCCCACTGAACGCCAGTCCTGCGACTTCCTTCTATATATCGGAGCTACCATAGCGCCTATTATTGGTACCGAAATCAACGCCCCGAGAAGCACCGCGAATCCGGAAAGTATCTTAATTATAAAATTCCTGCGTGTATCTTCTTTATTCAAGAATTCGGAATTACTCATTGTTCAGCGCTCCTATCCATCCGCTTATGGATATTCCCATCGCAGCCAAGCCTACGGCCGATATTATTATCGATGTAATAAATCCCCAGAAAAAGAAGATTACACTGAACGCGAGCATGACCGGCCAGTAAGTAGGGTGAGGAAGTTTTTCCGGTACAGCCGGATTTAATTCGTATTCGTCCGATAATTGTCTCAATTTTAATTCGTCCATTTTAAATCTCCGGATATCAGGATAAATTTAGTCTTTCTTTTATTACGTTCTTTCCGGTGTAAATTTCCGCGCCCGATCTGCCGTACCATTTGGCGATTGATATCATTATGTTAGTTAAATAAATAAAGCATGCCGGTATCCACATTATTAGTCCCGCCGCCTGCTGATCTATCCTGGCGCTTATTCCCCAGTTATTCTGGATTAAATTTGATATGGCGGTACTTGCTCCGTTAGCATAAAGGGATGCCGCCGTACCCGCAGTTTGAATACTGCAGCACCAGAATACAGGTCCGGCAAAGTAAGGAGTGTAGGTATAAGCGGGCGCGAAGGTTATCATTATGCCGGCAATAGTACATCCCACACAAGCTGTAAAAAGATAAAGCGCGCTCTGCAGCGGATGAAGTCTTTGATATTTAATCGGGGTAAACACAGGGTAAATGAAAATTAAGCCGAATACCAAGAGTGAAGCGGTTTGTATAAGCTTCAGCCACGGCGAAGCTTCCAGCATAAAAAACACATTTGGAAAGTTCCACATCCACATTGAACCGACGCCTAGAGTCCATGCGACCATTGGATGAAATAATATTTTCCCTGCTTTATTAAAGCCCGGTCTTTTAAATATTTTTTTAAGGAAATCCGGATTGGTTGAGCTCACAAGCATAGGAGGCACTATAAGCAGTATAATTATGTCCTTCACCATGTGAGCGCTGTACAAATAATAATCAGCCAGATAATTTAAAGACGAACAAGTAGCGAGAAGATATAAAGCCGTTCCGCCTAAAAACAAGAAACTTTTTTTATTAAATGTATTTCCGTTTGTAATGAAGTGAAAAACTATCAAAGCTATTGCCGTAATTAAAGCAATGATATCAAAGTTCCAGTATGTCGTTAAAAATTTTAAAGTTGTCATAATATTGGTCCGAGATAAATTACGCAGAAAACTACAATCCATACGGCATCAACAAAATGCCAGTAAAGGGAAGCAGACTCAAAAAAGCTTCCTTCTATCTTTTTAAATTTCCCAGAGTATATTAAACCCGCTATAATAGATAACACTACCAGGCCTATAAGAACATGAACCCCGTGAAAACCAGTAAGAGTGAAGAAGGCCGAGCCGAAAACATTTTTACTTACAGTTATGTTTAAGCCTATTAAACGGGCGTACTCGCTGCCCTGACCGAAAAGGAAAACAGCGCCCAGAATAATGGTAGCGGCAAGCCAGCCGAGCATCGATTTCCTGCGGCCTTTCTTAAATTTACTGCCGGCAAGCTCGATGGTAGCGCTGCTTGATATAAGCATCAGCGTGAAGAAAGATGTCTTCTTGTAATCCAGATATTTTGCAGAAGCAGAAAGCGATCCGCCAATATGACTGTAATAAACGTAAGAGATTATTAAAGCAATAAAGAAAAAAGCCTCCGAGCCGATGAACAGCAGCATCAATAATTTGTTCTTATTCATCTATAGTTTCCGGTTTTAATTCGTGTTTCCAGTCAGGGTTATCGGGATGGCTAAGATCCCATAACGGTCTTCTGCTTCTGACAAGCGGAATGTTCTCAAAGTTTTTCTGTTTCGGCGGGGAGGAAGCAAGCCATTCGAGAGTCCACGCGTTCCACGGATTGTCTCCGGCGGGTTCGCCTTTTTTTATTGTGCGGAAGATATTCCAGAACATAACGACGAACGATAAACCCAGCACTACTGCGCTTACGGTAGAGAACATATTTAAAGCGCCCCAGTAAGGAAGATTAGGATAAGTGAAAACCCTGCGGGGCATTCCGAGAAGACCAAGTATATGAAAAACAAAAAACGTACAGTTAAAGCCTATAAAGAAGAGCCAGAATTGAAGCTTGCCTAGTTTCTCCGACAGCTTTTTGCCTGAGATCTTTGGGAACCAGTAATAAATTCCCGCCAGTCCTCCCGAAAGCGCGCCGCCGACGAACACATAATGTATATGCGCGACGACGAAGTAAGTGTCTGTCAGTCTCCAGTCGATAGGCACCATAGCGAAACCTACTCCGCTTAAGCCTCCGATTGTAAAATCTATTAAGAACGCCATCGCGAAGAGCATTGATGTGCTGAAGACGATAGAACCGCCCCACATAGTCGCGAGCCAGTTGAATATTTTAACTCCAGTTGGTACGGCGATAAGCATGCTTGTAGCGGCAAAGAAAGCGTTAAAGGTTGTACCGAGCCCTACCGCGAACATATGGTGCGCCCAGACGCCGAACGCCACGAGGGCGATTGCCACTGTAGAAGCGGCTACAAATTCGTAGCCGAAGATAGGTTTTCTCGAGAAGACCGGTATGACTTCCGAAATTATGCCGAAGGCGGGCAGAGCGAGTATGTAAACTTCGGGATGTCCGAAAGTCCAGAACACGTGCTGCCACATTAAAGCCGAACCGCCGGTAGCCGTAGTGAAGAAATGCGCGTTAAGCAGCCTGTCAATTAGGATCATCACTAGTCCGGCATTAAGCACCGGGAAGGCGGCTAGGATTAAAAATCCGTTAACCAATACCATCCACACGAAGAGGGGAAGTTTTGATAATGACAATCCTTCCGCGCGCATGGTTAT
>JBJKTB010000167.1:0-4611 GCA_046703345.1 Ignavibacteriaceae bacterium | reverse complement strand
TGATTATCGGAATTACCATAGCCTGCAAGCAGAATCTTCCCGTCAGGTAAGAGCGCAGAGGAAGTGCAAGTAGCGTCTACACTATCCGCTCCAACCTTAATAAGAACAGCTCCTGACTGTCCGAAAGTCAAATCTGGCAGTCCGTTAGGGTTGAATCTTGCAACAGCAAAAGCGCGAACTGCATAAAAAGCATTATTAATAGTGTAATTGAAGTCCCCGTCACCGGCGGCAATAATTTTACCGTCCGGCTGAATTAGGATAGAATTAAGCTCATCATTTAAACTGGCGTTAACGTTTGTCGGATTAATGGCAAGCGTTGTGAACCCATTTTTGCCGAATGAAGTATCGAGTGTTCCGTTCGAATTGAGCCTTGCAAGAGCAAAGATATCATCGACAGTAATATTATATGAATTCCCTGCTACAACAATCTTACCGTCAGGTTGAACAGCTACAGCATTTGCGACATCAGAAACAGTATCACCTCCGGGAATAAACAGCTTTACCCATCCGTTACTGCCGAATGACTTATCTATTGTTCCATCCGGATTGAATCTGGCAATTACAAAGCGACCCGAAATATTGTAATTATTGATATATTTTCCCACAACTACAATTTTCCCATCAGCCTCAACTGCTAAAGCATTTCCCATGTCTCCACCGCTGTTTATTTCAGAAGGATGATCAAACGCAGCCCAGACACTGCCATAATTCCCAAAAGTGCTGTCTAAAACACCGGCGTTACTTTCGGTAACTTGCTGTAATTTGAACGGATGTTCCATCCCTATACCATTCTTTTTCTCACCTTTCCTAATAATTCCATGAGTGCTTTTACCTTCAAGATTTTTGGCGGGTACATTTAACGCCATACTGAATATACCGAGAGATAATAATATACAGACAGAAAATAATTCTAACCTAAATTTCATAAAATCCCTTGTTTTGATTAACGAAGATATTTAACTAAGAGTTTTTAACATTCTGTTTGGGCTTGCATTCTGTTTTAATTCAGTCGGTTGCCGCAGAATATTTTTTTACCATTATAGATAAAAAACGGAGTAAACGATGTGATGTCTCTAATAGTAAAATATACTCGTTGAATTTCTTGTTTAATTATAAACTCCGGTTTATTATGTAAATTTTCATTCTCCCTGAGTTTAGACTAAGTTTACTTCGGATACAATGCCTTATGGCTAATTGCCGTTTCTCAAAGCATATCCGAAAAATTTTATTTCAACAGTACAAGTTTTTTAGCTGTCGCAAAACTTCCATCTTGAAGCCTGTAAAAGTAAACTCCGCTTGCCAGTCCGTAGCTGTCTGCATTGAAAACGAATTTGTGATCGCCTTTAGCTTCGTAACCGTTAACTAATGTTTTAATTAATCTTCCTGTAATATCATAAACTTTTAAAGATATTATTCCGGATTGGGGAAGTGAAAAGTCTATTGTAGTAGAAGGATTGAAAGGATTAGGATAATTCTGCGAAAGGCTGAAATTAACCGGCAATTGAGTTGAGGTTTTAACCGCGGTTATAGATGCGCTGCCAGAGAAAAATCTTGCGGCGGAAAAAGCGTAATTGATGTTCTTATCTGCCGAATATCCGGCGGCGATTATTTTCCCGTCAGGCGCTAACGCAAGTCCGTACAATTGATTGTCTGAGCTATTGCCATTTCCGCCTGCGCTTGGCGCAAGGGCCCAGCCGGAATCCCCGAAAGAACTGTCTATGCTCCCGTCAGGATTATATCTTACCAAAGCAAAACCCATCAATCCGTCTGCGTTTCCGCCTTGTAAAATTTTCCCGTCTGACTGGAGAGCAATACATTTGCTGTAATAATTGAAATAGTTATCCCCGGTTATTATTTCCGTTTCTCTGCCGTCATTACCGAATGCGGTATCAATTGAGCCGTCTGAATTTAGTCTGGCAACCGCGAACACTGATATGGAAAGCGAATCATTAAAATCTCCGCCGCCTAGAACAATTTTACCGTCTTTCTGTAAAGCTAACGAATTGCAGTCGCCTGAGTGCGTCACTGTATTAAAGTAAAACAAACTTGATCCGTTTCTTCCGAAAGTATTATCAATAGTCCCGTTTGTATTAAACCTCGTAACTGCAAAATAGTTCGTGTAGCCGAAGGCATCTTTAGGGCCATTGGCATTTCCGGCTACCACTATCTTACCGTCCGGTTGTACAGCAATCGAATTGCCTTCCGCTACTGTAGAGTCGCCTGTAATCATTGCTCTTACAACACCGTTTATGCCGAATGTATTATCTAATGTTCCGTCTTGATTGAGTCTTACGACAACAAGGCCTGAGTTTGTGACATTATGTGCGCTGCTGACCCAGCCGTGTGAAAATCCGGTAGCAAGTATTTTCCCGTCTGATTGAACCGCTACAGCATCAGCCTCGTCGTTTAATCCGTCGCCGCCGTTTATATTAAATCTCACCGTTCCGTTAGTGCCGAAAGTATTGTCTACCGTCCCGTTTGAGTTAAACCTGGCGAAGGCTAAAGCCTTGTTTTCTGTAGAATCATTAATTGAATATCCCGCAAGAACAATTTTTCCGTCTGATTGAATGACGACAGCGTTTGCGCGGGCTGTTCCGGTTCCGCCGGTGATGGAGACTTTAGCCCATCCGTTTTTACCGAAAGTATCATCCGGTGTGCCGTTCGAGTCAAACCTTGCGACCACAAAAGATTCGTATCCGGTTGTGTCTATATCATAACCGGCGATCACAAATTTCCCATCGGCTTGAACAGCGAGCCCTTTTCCGTAGTCGCCTTTATAATAGGCTCCGAAACTAATTGCCGATCTAAAAGTTCCGTTTATCCCGAAAGTAGAATCTATCTCTCCTGCTTTTACAGTTCCGGAGGTCTCATATTTACCATTGAAGGTTAAAGCTTTAAAGCTAATATGGTTTGTATTTGTCTTCCCTTTTATTGTACCGGATGTTTTTCCGTATATCTCCCCTGCGAAGAATAAGCTAATACAGTAAATAGCGGTAATTATCGTAAATAGTAGCTGTTTCCTTGACAAGTTCATATTCTCCTCTTCATGTCTTGTTAAAAAATTATCCGATATTTATTGTACTCTGAACTATAATATTTATAAGGTATGTCTCATGTTCTTCTTTGTCCGGATGCCTGAAGGTAATACGCGGAAATGAATATCCTTCAAAGTGATATCTAAATCAAGGATAAAAGATCAATTGCGTATAGGATATGATCCTTGTCAATTTATTTGTCGGCCTGAAACGAATTCCTGCGGCTGTATTTATATTATGCTGATTTTATTGCGTTAAGCGGCCGGATTATATAACTTAACTCCAAGTTTCCCCTCAATTTTAAACCGGCAGTATAGATATGAAAACTAAGCTTACCGTTTTTGTTTTTCTTTTAGCCGCTCTCTCATCCTTCGCTCAACAGCCGCCGGAATATCTTAATACTAATCTTACGATAGAGCAGAGAGTGGACGACCTAATAAGCAGAATGACGCTTAAGGAAAAAATATCTCAAATGAGATACGACGCGCCGGCTATAAAGCGCCTCGGCATACCGGCATATAACTGGTGGAACGAAGGGCTTCACGGCGTTGCCCGCGACGGACTCGCTACAGTCTTCCCGCAGGCGATCGGATTAGCTGCTGCATGGAACCGCGATCTTATGCACTCTGTCGCTAACGCGATTTCCGACGAGGCCAGGGCAAAGTACTATAACGCTATTAAAAAAGGAGAACGCGGAATCTACCAGGGACTTACATTCTGGTCTCCCAACATCAACATATTCAGAGACCCCAGGTGGGGAAGAGGCATGGAAACTTACGGTGAGGATCCTTATTTAACGGGACAAATGGCCGTCCAGTTTATTAAAGGCATGCAGGGAAACAATCCTCATTACTTCAAAGTTATTGCTACTGCCAAACACTATGCGGTGCACAGCGGACCGGAACCGCTCCGCCATACTATCGATCTCAACGTTAGCGACTATGATCTTTACGAAACTTACCTTCCCGCATTTAAAGCCAGTGTTGAGAAGGCCGGAGTTTTTTCCGTTATGTGCGCATACAACAGCTTCCGCGGAAACGCATGCTGCAGCAACGATCCTCTCCTCAATAAAATCTTAAGAAAAGACTGGGGCTTCAAAGGCTATGTTGTATCCGACTGCTGGGCAATCCAGGATATCTACGATACCCATAAGCAGGCTAAAGACGCCGCCGAAGCTGCCGCTAAAGCCTTAGACGCAGGCACCGATCTTAACTGCGGCGTATCCTTTGCCCGACTCGATCAGGCGGTAAAGGAAGGTCTTACAACCGAGGCCGCGATTGATACTTCAGTTAAAAGATTATTCACCGCCAGATTCAAACTCGGCATGTTCGATCCGCCGTCAATGGTTCCGTATTCACAAATAAATATGAGCACGGTAGATTCAAAAGCTCACAGAGCGCTGGCTCTCAAAGCCGCGGAGGAATCTATAGTCCTTCTTAAGAACGACAGGAATCTTTTGCCGCTTAAGAAAAGTATTAAGAGCATCGCGGTCATAGGTCCCGATGCCGATAACTGGACTGCTCTTCTGGGAAATTATAACGGGCTTCCTTCTCATGCAGTTACTCCCCTTGAAGGG
>JBJKTB010000166.1:0-4216 GCA_046703345.1 Ignavibacteriaceae bacterium | reverse complement strand
TTGGCAATTGAATTATCGTCTCCGGAAGAACTAAAATTTCCGGAACTTAGGCTAAAAGAAAAAGCTTGGCCGTCAAACTTAAAGTTTTGCATAACCGTGCCAAAGCCGGGAGGAGTAATAAGATTCTTTTGAGTTAAGCTGCCGGAGTTGATAAATCTAAGATTTGATTTTATAATTTGATTATAAGGGCGGGCGTATCTGCCACCTGAGTTCTGCCATATCAGATGCAGCCGGGGATCGGAATTTATACATTTTGCGAAAGCCACGGCCGAGGCGAATGAATCTCTTTTTGCGGATGCGGAAGGAGAGCTGCTTAATTTATTCGATTCCGGGCGAGCCGACACGAATGTTCTGCCTGACATTCTTCTGGTAACTACCCGGCCTATCTTACCGTTAAAATTACCGAGCACACTGCTTGTTAATTCAGCCATAATATTCCCCTTTCATGATGTTATTTATCAGAAAGTAATCTTTATTATAATACCGATTCCCTTAAAAAGGCAAAAGTCAAATATTGAGAACCGCTTAAAAAAGGGATTAATTCGAATTCAAAACGAATTCAAAACGAAATCAAAACGAAATCAAAACGAAATCAAAACGAAATCAAAACGAAATCAAAACGAAATCAAATCGAGATCAAAACGAGTTTAACATAGAATAAGGAAGGAATCTAGTAGAATTAGAGCCGTAAATGCGTACACACTTACATACACTACGCCTGAGGAACAGAAAAAGCAGAGTTCAATGCGGGAGTATGGGGATGGTAAAAAATTTAAGCAATAGAGTGCTGCCAACATTTAAACAGCCGAACAAATTAGATAAACGCCGGAATATGATGTTAGAAGGGCGGGGAAAAATAATTCCATGTAATTTCAGAGAAAATTTTCGATAATTAATGATATTACATCTTAATAATGAAATAATTATAGATAAACTTATTTAAGAAAAAGTCATAAACAAATAAATTATGGGGGCATCGGATTTTTAGCATTTAACTGCGGGAATTAAAAAGGCGGATATGGCATCAGAAAATCACGACATAAAGAAAGGGCGCTACCTTACTGCCGGAGCCCTTATACTTTGGATTTTACTGTTTATAATCTCTTATAATGTAAGAACTCATGATATAGAGCGCGCAGTAATGTCATCAGCTTTAAATGAAACGCGTACTATTTTTAATGATGATGTATTATACAGAAGCTGGGTAATGCGTGAGGGCGGAGTATATGTTTTGGAATCTGATTATACGAAGCCGAATCCTGATCTTAATGTTCCAGACCGTGATTTAAGGACCAAAGACGGAAAGAAGCTAACGCTTGTAAATCCGGCATATATGACGAGGCTGGTGCATGAGTTAAGGAAAAATATAGACGGGATAAGGGAGCATATGACGAGTTTGAAGCCGCTCAGACCGGCCAACAACCCGGAGGCCTGGGAAGCAGCGGCTTTAACTTCATTTGAAAAAGGGAAGAAAGAATATTACACGCTTGTAAATGTAAACGGACAAACGGTATTAAGGTACATGGCGCCATTAATAACGGAAAAATCGTGTCTTAATTGTCATGCGCAGCAAGGGTACAAAATAGGCGATGTAAGAGGCGGTATAAGTATTTCACTGTCTTACAGAAAATACTCAGCGATAGCGGCCAAACAGAAGAGGACAGTGCTGATATTCCATCTAATTGTAGGTTTTATAGGAATATGCGGAATTTTTATAACCGGATTATCATCCGAAAAATTTAAAAGAAGGCTTTTCATAGAAGCCGAAAAGCTGAAGGAAAGCGAAGAAAGGCACAGACTTCTGGCGGATAATTCCTCAGATGTTATCTGGACAACAGACCTGAACGGAAAAATCAATTATATAAGTCCCTCCGTAAAAAAGCAGCGCGGTTATACATCCGAAGAAGTAATAAGCCAGCCGCTGGATAAGCATTTCACCTCCGAGTCGCTGAAAGCATACGAAGGATGGTTTCAAAAGATAAGGACTGACATCGCCGAAGGGAAAAGAGTTGAGGAAAATTCATTAGAACTGGAGCAGCCCTGTAAGCAGGGCGGTACAGTGTGGACCGAAGTTACCGTAAGCGGAATATACAATACGGGGGGAGAATGTATAGGGATACTTTGCGCAGGCAGAGACATTACGAAACGCAGGCAATTACAAAGAAGTATTGAACGCTCTGAGAATAAATTCCGTCTGCTGTTCGAACTTTCGCCGGTAGGCATGGCTTTAGTTGATTATGAGACAGGGGATTTTATCGAATGCAATAAAGCGTTAACAACCATGACCGGTTACACCAGCGAGGAGCTGCTTAAAATTGATTTCTGGAAGATAACGCCTGAGAAATATAAAGCTCAGGAGATGGAGCAGCTTGAGGAATTAAGACAAAATGGGCGTTTCGGGCCGAATGAGAAGGAATATATACATAAAAACGGTACGCTTATATCCATAAAAATATCGGGCTTTAACCTTAAGCAGCTAGACGGCAGAACCGTTACGTGGGGCATAATTGAGGATATATCGGAGCGGAAAAGATGGGAAAAGGATTTAATAGAGAGCAAAGAGCGTTACGACCAGCTTGCCGAGCAAAGCGGAACTATTACATGGGAGACAGACGAGAACGGGCTTTATACATATGTTAGTCCCGTTGTAGAGAATATACTCGGCTATAAGCCCGAGGAGTTAGTCGGTAAGAAGCATTTCTGGGACATACTTAAACCGGAATTAAGGGATAGTTATAAGACTAAGGGATTGAATTTCATAAACAGCAATAAGAGAATAGTAAATTTTGAAAATCCGCTTATCTCTAAAAACGGGAAAACAATCTGGGTGTTAAGCGCAGGTATGGCTATTGCAGATAAGCACGGAAAGGTTGCCGGCTACCGCGGATCGGACAGGGATATAACAGTATTAAAGGAAGCCGAAGAAAAATTAAAAAGTTACAATGAAGAATTAGAGAAGATTAACGAGGAGCTGGCGTACTCAAGGGAGCAGGTAGAAGAAAGTTTATATGAAAAGAACATACTGATTGAGAATCTAGAAGAAGCCAAGATAAAGCTGGAAGAGGCTAACAAACAAAAGGACAAATTCTTTTCAATAATAGCGCATGATTTAAGGAGTCCGTTTCAGGGGCTGCTGGGGCTGACTCATATAATACTGGAAGATATATACGAATTAAATGTTGAAGAAATAAAGAATTACACAGAACTTCTGAAGGACTCGGCAGAAAGCATATACAAGCTGCTGGAAAATCTGCTTGAATGGTCGATACTGCAGCGGGACATAGTGCAGGTAAGGCCGGAAGCTTTAAGCATAGGCGGGGTAGTAAACGGAATACTGGAGACTCAGATACCTAACGCGCGCAGCAAGGAGATATCGATAGATAACAATATCAGCGGGGGGATAGAGGTATACGCAGATCCTAACATGCTTAACACAATACTGAGGAATTTGATATCAAACGCCATAAAGTTTACGCGTAAGCAGGGCTCAGTTTATCTGGACGCGGCTGAAAAAGGCGATTTTATAGAGATAAGCGTACGGGATTCGGGGATAGGGATACCCGAAGAAATGCTAAATAAACTATTCTCGGCCGGAGAAAAGACATCGCGGCCCGGCACAATGGGGGAACGGAGCACCGGACTGGGGCTGCTTTTATGCAAGGAATACATAGAGAAGCAGAACGGTGAAATCCGGGTGGAGAGCAAGGTAAATGAGGGAACGACGTTTTATTTTACGCTGCCCAAGAGGGGGGAAGTATAAACTAACGAACCGTTCTAAGGTCTACGGGTTATAAATGACAGGCAAAACTCATCAGTTATAGTCTTACCGCAGCAGGCTGATGGCCGGAGGAGAATAGTGAGTCCACAAAGACTCTTCGCGCCAAGAATTACACAGAGCCGCACAGAGAAGACACAGAGAACCGCAGAGGGGAATTACGGTCGTGGAGCCAAGAGGATAACAATTCTTTCTTACAATTCACACAAGCAAATAGTACAGAAGTCAGTTTGCGGGCATACCGCCGGCAGATACAATTAAAACAACGGGATAAGAATTGGCTAAAGTTAGCCAAGTGGTTTAGCTTATTGATAATGTTGAAATCATCGAAAAAATATTTAATGAATTTTAGTCGGAAGGATATAATTTGCAGTAAATAATAATATGGAAATAAACTAAGTCCAAACTAAAGATTAAAAATAATTTGAAAGAAGTATGTTG
>JBJKTB010000165.1:0-4929 GCA_046703345.1 Ignavibacteriaceae bacterium | reverse complement strand
AACACCTGTATCAGTTGTTAATACACATTTATTAGCCCCTTTTGGAAGACCGGATTTTCTGTTCGCTCAAAAACTGATGCCGAATATTTCAGTAATTTTGAAAAGACGCACTCCCTCAGGCGAAACCGAATCGGATCAGTCTTTTGATGAGAACAATAATTACGTAAAGAATATACGTTTTCCAGCAATTAACATTAATGATTATTAGCACAAAAGCCCCGAATTCAGGCGTAGGTACGCGTTTTTACATTAGTCATGATTTTCAATCGTTTTCGGCTTTGATGGATGAGTAAGGATTTGAAATTTGCGTTCCGTCGTAAAGTTACCGGCTGTTTTTGAGCTGATCAAATTTTTTTAAAAAAGGCAGGCCTCAGGAAGATTAATAATTTTTATTTAACACAATTCATCGATATATTGTTTGATTGATTTATATCTTATTCGCATATTTAGCAGCGATAAATTTCGGATTTTATGAAGATCTTAAAATATTTACTCTATCTATCCCCGATTATTTTATTTATCGTCTCCATCTCATTGAGGCAGCTTAATGAAGGCGCATTAGGCACGTACAACAATCCCGTGAAGATTTATTTTACTCCTTCGGTAGACGCTAAAAGGATATCCTTTAACGCGAAGTCACTAACCGATTATCTTCACAAAGAGACCGGGTATTATTTCACCACGGCCGTGCCGGCCAGCTTTGTTGCCGTAGTAGAAGCTTTTGGTACCGATAAGGCAGATATTGCAGCCATCAACACGTTTTCCTATCTGATGGCACACGCCAAATACGGCGCGGAGGCCAGACTAAGAGTGGTGAGGGAAGGCGATCAGACAAGCTACAGGGGACAATTCATTTCAAGGTACGATTCAGGTATAGACAGCATCGCCGATATAAACGGCAGAAGTTTCGCCTATGTCGATCCTTCCTCCACATCGGGATACATTTTACCTAAAGCAATCCTCGACAGCGCACACATAAGGCCGAGCGAGACAGTTTTTGCGATGAGGCATGACAACGTTGTCACTATGGTGTATCAGGGGCAGGTAGCGGCCGGCGCCACTTACTGGGCACCTCCCGATCCTGAGACCGGCGAGATAATGGACGCGCGAATGCGGGTATTGAGGCAGTTTCCGGACGTAGCTCAAAAAATAAAGATAATAGGATTTACCCAATACATTCCGAACGATCCGTGGGTATTCAGGAAGAATATGGACGAGGGAATGAAGGAGAAAATCATCAACGCACTGTTAAAATTCGTGAAGACGCCTGAGGGTAAAAAGTCGCTTTTTGATATCTACGATATAACTGGATTGATAAAAACGAACGACAGCGATTATGACGGATTAAGAAAGCTTCTTGAAAAGCAGCACATTTCATTCGAAAAATTAGTGAAGAAATAATGTTATTAAGAGTACAGAACCTGCACAAAGTTTACGACAACGGGACTCACGCGCTTAAAGGTGTTTCGTTTGAAGTTGAGGAAGGTGAATTTTTAGTTGTTATCGGACTCAGCGGCTCGGGAAAGTCCACGCTGCTTCGATCGATCAACCGTTTGATAGAACCCACGTCGGGCAACGTTTATTTTTTAGGAAAAGACATTACGCATATAAAGGGCGAAGAGCTTAGAAAAGTAAAAACCCAGATAGGCATGGTTTTCCAGCAATTCAATCTTATAAAGAGGCGTTCGGTTCTTTCGAACGTTATAAACGGAAAACTAGGCTCGCTCGGAACGCTTGAGTCGATTTTCGAGAAATACTCAGATTCGGTATACAAGGAAGCGTATAAAAGTCTTGAGACAGTAGGAATAAGCGACAAGGCAAAGATAAGGGCAGATTCGCTAAGCGGCGGCCAGCAGCAGCGCGTAGCCATCGCAAGGAGTCTGATGCAGAACCCTAAGCTGCTTTTAGCCGATGAGCCGGTCGCATCTCTTGATCCGGCCACATCCAACTCGGTAATGCAGTACTTCGAAAAAATTAACAAAGAATTAGGCACAACCGTAATCTGCAACCTGCATTTTCTCAGCCTTGTAAGAAGGTATGCATCTAGAGTGATCGCATTAAAGGCGGGAGAGATTGTTTACCAGGGGAGTCCTTCGGAGTTCGATGAAAGCTGGTTCAAGAAGATTTACGGTGAAGAAGCAGAAGAGGTTGAAATAAGATGATAAAAGAACCGGAACTGGAAATTCATCCGCAGAAGATAATTCAGCAGAATAAGATAAAAGCTGATAAATTAAATCTGTATAAGGCGATTTTTCTCGACGTATTTTTTGTTTTCTACAGTCTTCTCGTACTGCAAAGAGCTATTTACTACAAGTTTATACTTAACCTAAGAGATCTTCCATTTTCATGGACGCAGATAGGATTAATTTTCGTTATAAGCGTTGTGACCGGAACTCTGTGGGCATTATCCCGCACCTCGCTTTCGTGCAAAATGTTCGGCATCGCAAAGGACAATTCCACTACAAAATGGACAGTGGAGATATTCGGCTGGTTTTTATTCAACATCACTTTTATAGCCGGATGGATAGTCACCAGAATTTCAATAGTTTCGCTTTTCAGCAGCCAGGGACTAGACGGGGCCGAAAGAATATTCGGCGCGCTGTTTCAGCCGAATGTAGGAATCTTCGACGACGCGCTATTCGCGATGATTGAAACTATTTATATCGCTCTGGTAGCGACGCTAATATCCATTCCACCCACGCTATTTATCAGTTTCTTTTCAGCAAGAAATTTGATGAAGGATAATAAGATTTCATTCGCGGTTTATTATATAATCAGAATCATATTGAACTTTGTCAGGTCGATTGAACCTCTTATTTGGGCGATCATCTTTTCAGTTTGGGTAGGTATCGGGCCGTTTGCAGGTATGATAGCGCTTCTGGTTCACACGATAGCATCCAACGCGAAGCTTTATTCAGAAGCCATAGAGAGCATAGAGCAGGGGCCAGTAGAAGCTATATCGGCAACCGGCGCAAATAAAGTTCAGGTTGTCTGGCACGCGGTTGTACCGCAGATAGTGCTGCCTTTTCTTTCCTTTACAATATACAGATGGGACATTAACGTAAGAATGGCGACCATAATCGGTCTAGTTGGCGGCGGCGGTATAGGCACAATGCTTATGCAGTATCAGGGTCTGGCGAGATGGAACGAAGTAGGGCTCATAGTACTGATGATAGCCTTTGTAGTCTGGGTGATGGATTATATCAGCGCGAAGATTCGCGAAGCGATATATTAACAGGTTTACAGCAACCCGATTATTTTACTGACTGACTAATTCTTATTCAGCGGCAGGCAGCGGCGTTAGATTATTTAAACCGGTTTTTCTCCCTTGCGGTAAATATTTTGACCTATAATTCGAGTTTATTCCAATGAAAGAGATTAAGATAAGAACGAAAAGCTTAAGCTTATTTTACGGCAGCAAGCAGGCATTAGATGACATATCGCTTGATATTCCCTCAAATAAAGTAACCGCGCTAATAGGTCCTTCCGGCTGCGGCAAGTCGACATTCTTAAGGACTCTCAACAGAATGAACGATCTTATACACAGCGTTAGGATAAGAGGGGAAATTCTAATAGACGGTACCGATATATACAAAAGCGGCATAGACGTAGTGGGATTAAGAAGAACTGTAGGGATGGTTTTCCAGCGGGCTAATCTTTTCCCGAGGAGCATATACGACAACCTTGTTTACGGCCCGAAATTGAACGGCACAAGAAGTAAAAAAATATTGTCCGAGATAGTTGAGCGTACTTTAACCCAAGCCGCGCTCTGGGATGAAGTAAAGGACAGATTAAATTCAAACGCACTCGGGCTTTCGGGCGGGCAGCAGCAGCGTCTCTGCATCGCAAGAACGCTGGCGGTTGAACCGGAAATCGTTCTTATGGATGAGCCGGCCAGCGCTCTCGATCCAATATCCACGGCGAAGATCGAAGAACTTATTCACGAACTGAAAGAAAAGTACACTATAATCATTGTTACTCACAACATGCAGCAGGCGGCCAGAGTAAGCGATCAGACCGCATTTTTCTATCTGGGCAAATTAATTGAATACGACAAGACGACTAAAATCTTCACAAATCCCACAGTAAAACAAACCGAAGATTATGTTTCCGGCAGGTTCGGCTGATTTTACAAAATACCTCAAACGGTCTGAGATGGAAAGACAATTCGATTTACAAATAGCAAAGCTGAAGAGAAAAATCCTTAAGATGTGCAGTCTAGTAGACGAGCAGGTAGAACTGGCGATAAAGGCAGTTGACGATGAGAGAGAGGATCTGATAGATATAGTTATGCAGCGGGATATTAAAGTTGACCAGTACGATGTTAAAATAGACAGGATCTGCCAGAAAATCATTGCGCTGAACCAGCCGGTTGCCCTCGATCTAAGATTAATAATGTCGGCGCTAACCATAAATACAAACCTCGAAAGAATAGGGGACATAGCCGTAAACATAGTTGAGAATTTTTCGCTTTTAAAGAAGAAGCCGGAATTCCTTTCGCGAACGAGATACGGCGAGATGACAAAGCTTGTTAAGGAGATGCTGCGCAATTCAATCGATTCCTTCATACAAAACGATCCCAAACTCGCGCAGAAAGTTATTCAAACCGATCAGCTGCTCGACAATTACAATGTTGAAAATCATCAGATATTAAAAAGCGTTATGAAGGAAAACCGTGATGATATTGACGCCGCAGTTGCGGTGCTTGTAATCTCCAGGCAGCTAGAGCGGCTCGGGGATCACGCCACAAACATTGCTGAGGATGTTTTTTTCATTGTGGAAGCGCAGATGATAAAGCACAAGTATGAAAAATATCTGTTTAGTGATGACGAGGATGACGATGAAGATGAAGATAATTAAAAGCAGCGCATCAGTCAGAAAGTATGACCGATAGGATTTTAAGATAAAGTTCTCTAACCGTTTCCCCGT
>JBJKTB010000164.1:0-4082 GCA_046703345.1 Ignavibacteriaceae bacterium | reverse complement strand
TTTCGTTGCCGATTTGAGAGCCCCGACACCATCGGCGGCAATGGAGCTTGCAACGCCGGATAAAAACGATTACTTTGGCTTTATTGATGATTTTTCCTATACTTCAACCCAAAACATATTGGAACTTTGCGAAGCTGCGAAAGGAAAAATAAAGGCTATATTAAGCTCTTACGGTTTCCGGATGCCTGCGGATCTGCTCAGAAGAAAATCGCAGCAGGCGGATAATCTGACATACCGGATTCTTCAAAACTTAGACAGAATTCTGCTTCTTAAGCAAAGCAGACTTTCATTGCTCACGAACTCAATCGATTCCCATGATATTCAGAGAGCGCTAAAAAAAGGTTTTGTTTTAGTTAAACAAGATTCTAAATTTATTACACGTGCCGCAGGATTTAATGCCGCCCAAAATGCGGTAATAAAATTTTTAGACGGCGAAGTAGAAATAAATAAATTAAAAAAATAATAAGCATGGCCAAGAAAACAGATAAGACCAGTTTTGAAGATAAGATAGAAAGGCTCGAGGAGATTTCTATGCAGCTGGAAAGCGACGAGATAGGGCTGGAAGCGGCGATAAAGTTATATGAGGAAGGAATAGAGCTATCGAAGACCTGCATAGGGCTTTTAAAGGGAGCCGAGCTGCGCATTACCGAGCTTAAGAAAAAGCTAGCGGAAACAGCATCGGAAGAGAACGGACTTTTTGAGGAATAAAAAGGCGGAGAGCTTGAATAATGAGCGACAGCGGAAAATACGAGATACTATCGAAGATAAGTTATCCTAAGGATATAAGAAAACTAGACGTAGCGCAGCTTAAAATACTATGCTCTGATATAAGAGAATATTTAATAGATACAATATCGGAAACCGGCGGGCATTTCGGCGGCGGATTAGGCACAGTTGAGCTCACGGTTGCTATTCATAACGTGTTCAATACTCCGGAAGATCTTGTTGTATGGGATACCGGGCATCAGGCATATCCTCACAAAATCTTAACAGGGCGCAAAGAAGAATTAAAACATATCAGAAAGTTTCACGGGATAAGCGGATTTCTCAAAAGGTCGGAGAGCGAGTACGATACATTCGGAGCCGGGCACGCGTCCACATCAATATCGGCTGCGTTAGGCATGGCTGCGGCAAGGGATATTAAAAAAGATAAGCGTAAGGTTGTAGCGGTAATAGGCGACGGCGCAATGACCGGCGGTATGGCATACGAGGCGATGAATAATTCCGGTATACTTAAATCGGATTTAATAGTGGTGCTCAACGATAACAACATGTCGATTGCGCCGAACGTATGGCAGATATCCAACTATTTTACCGAGATGATAGCTCATCCCGATTATAACAAGTTTAAGGGGCAGATATGGGACCTTACCGGGAAACTTGATCAGTTCGGCGACAGGCTGAGGAAGATAGCCGTAAGGCTTGAGAACGGGATAAAAGCCGTTATTACGCCGGGCATGCTTTTCGAGGCATTGGGATTCAGATACTTCGGTCCAGTAAACGGCCATAACATTCATCAGCTTCTGAAAATATTCGAACAGGTTAAGGAACTCAAGGGACCTATCCTTGTTCACGCGCTTACGCAAAAGGGAAAAGGTTATAAGCCGGCAGAAAGCGATGTGCAGAAACTTCATGCTTCAACGCCGTTCGACAAGCTGACAGGAAAAGCGATAAAGAAGCCGGGAGGCGCGCCATCTTTTACGTCGGTTTTCGGCAGCGCGCTGGCGGATATAGTTAAAGACAACCGGAACGTTGTAGGTATAACCGGAGCTATGCCGGACGGAACGGGGCTGGATAAGCTTCAGAAGAGTTATCCCGATAATTATTTCGACGTAGGTATAGCCGAAGAGCACGCCGTTACGTTTGCAGCCGGGCTTGCCACGCAGGGAATAATTCCGGTTGTAGCAGTTTACTCGACTTTTCTTCAGAGAGCATTTGATCAGATCATACACGATATAGCTATACAGAAGCTTCACGTAGTTTTTGCGCTTGACAGGGCCGGTTTAGTGGGCGCAGACGGGCCGACACATCACGGAGCATTCGACATTACCTATTTACGAATGATACCCGGTATGGTTGTTATGGCCCCGAAAGATGAATCGGAATTAAGGGATATGCTTTATACGGCGGTAACGCACACGGGGGGTCCGATCTCATTACGATATCCGAGGGGTTCGGCGTTCGGTGTTCCTTTAAAGGACGGATTCGAAAAGATAGAAATCGGGAAAAGCGAGCTTCTTCGCGAAGGAAAAGACGCGGCTCTGCTGGCCGTAGGGTCTATGGTAGATTATTCCATGAAAGCCGCTGAAATTCTGGCTTCGGCGGGGATTTCATGCGAAGTAATAAATATGAGATTCGTAAAACCGTTAGACTTTGAACGGCTAGACGATACAGCAGGCAGATTCAATAAGATTATTACGCTCGAGGAAAACGCGCTGGCCGGAGGATTCGGCAGCGGGGTGCTTGAGTATTTAGCCGAGAAAAACTTTAAGAATGATGTGCTGCGAATCGGCCTGCCCGATAAATTTATCGAGCACGGCACTCAGGCGGAGCTGCATAAATCGCTCGGTATAGACCCTGAAGGAATTGCCGAGAGGGTAAAAATTTTCTGCGAAACAAAAAAAATAGGGCATGAGGTTACATATTGATGGAGAAAACCAAGGTAGGCGTAATCGGACTCGGAAGCATAGCTCAGCTTGTTCATCTTCCGAACTTATCTAAGCTGGACAATGCCGTGCTTACCGCAGTGGCGGAAATAAACAAGAACAGACTGAACACAATAGCCGATAAATTCAACGTAAAGGAAAGGTATACCGATTACAACGAGATGCTGCAGAAATCGTCTGCTGAAATAATTATAATTGCCACGCCCACCGGTCTGCACAAAGAAGTGGCAACCGCATGTTTAAAAGCCGGCAAGGACGTACTGGTTGAGAAGCCGCTGGCGAGGACATATCAGGAGGCCAAACAGATAGTTGACGCGGCAAAAAAGTATAAGCGGAAGATAATGGTGGGGATGAATTTAAGATACAGGCCCGATGCCATGATATTAAGGAGTCTGCTGGCTTCCGGTGAAATAGGGGACCCGTTCTACATAAACTGCGGCTGGTTAAGAAGGCAGAGCAGCATCGAGAAGTGGTTTACAAAAAAAGAAGAATCGGGCGGAGGAGTGATAATCGATTTAAGCATACTGCTGCTTGATCTGTCGCTCTGGCTTTTAGAATTTCCGCAGGTTGAAACGGTTTCCACGCATAGTTTCTTTCAGAACACAAAGACTGTTGAAGACACGTCGGTAAGTTTCCTCCGGTGCGCCAACTCGTCAGTAATAAATATTGAGTCGAGCTGGTCTATGGCGCTTGAGAAAGATAATTTTTATTTTAACATATACGGCACAAAAGGATCGGCATCGCTTAATCCGTTTCATGTTTACAAAAAAATTGACAATCAGGTTATAGATCTTACGCCCTCTCACACGGAGAGCGCGTTAAATCTTTTTAAAAAATCATACCTCAACGAAATAAAGAGCTTCATAGGAGCTGTGCACGGGCTGAACCCGGTATATTCATCGGCCGACGACTCGCTTTCAAGGATGAAAGTTATAGAGGCGATGTACAAATCGGCGGCCCAGAAAAAAGAAATTAAACTGTAAGGCGCATGAAAACAAAAATACTTTTAGTTGACGATGAGAGAGACATAGTTGAATTTCTGCAGTACAATTTAAAGCTGGAAGGATTTGACGTCATTACAGCATACGACGGCGCGGAGGCGCTTTCGAAGATGTCTGAAAAGCCGGATCTGCTTATACTTGACATAATGATGCCGAAGCTTGACGGTTATGAAGTCTGCAAGAAAGTACGCGCCACAGCGGGATTTGAATATACGCCTATAATTTTTCTTACCGCGAAAGCAGGCGAAGTTAACGAGATAATGGGACTAGAGCTCGGCGCGAGCGATTACATTCAAAAGCCGATTTCTCCGAAGAAACTTATCGCGCGGGTAAAATCCAACCTCAGAAAAAACGACGGGGGAGGAGAAGGCAAGAACGAACCAGCCGTCATAAATATAGGCCCTTTGATGATAGA
>JBJKTB010000163.1:0-12396 GCA_046703345.1 Ignavibacteriaceae bacterium | reverse complement strand
CGGCCGGAAACAATAGCTTTACTGCAGAATTATCCTAACCCGTTTAACCCGAGCACAAACATCGGATATTCGTTAAACCAGCAGGAAAAAGTTGAGCTTAAGGTTTATGATATTCTGGGAAATGAGGTGGCAACACTTGTAAATAAAGTAGAGCCGGCCGGAAATTACATAGTAACGTTCTCAACCGCAGACATGCACGTTGCAAGCGGGGTATACTTTTACATGCTTCGTGCAGGTAATTTTATTAAGACAAAAAAGATGGTTTTACTGAAATAAGCTGAACACGTTACAATTAAGGATCTTCTACGATGGTCGGTTATATTTTTGAAGTTTCACATTACCATTGCGGACCATCTACAAGCTATTATAAGCCTCGTAGAGCCTGCCTGTCCGGTAAACAGGGATTCACAATTAATTACACTTCTGGATAATTTCACCCTAAAACGTTGAAAAGAAAAGTAGATTAAAACTTAAATTGTAATCTAAGACCAAATCGTAACTCCCATTTCCTGGTGCGCTTCCTGTTCTTTATATTTAAATATCAGACTAATCAATTAATGTCATAATTAAAGCGGATAACAAATGCGCAGCTGGAACTCGTTATACTGCGAAGCAAACGGAATTAAAATTCACTATACAAGGACCGGAGGGGACAAACCTCCTATAATTCTGCTGCACGGATTGATGACTAACGGCCTATGCTGGACGACTCTGGCGCGCGGTCTGGAAAATGAGTACGACGTGATCATGCCTGACGCGAGGGGGCACGGTAAATCAAGCGCGCCCGAATTCGGATACGGTTACGAAGACCAAGCGAACGATGCGGCCGGACTTATTAAAGCTCTGAAACTTCCGCCTCCGCTGCTGCTCGGCCATTCCATGGGAGGCATGACGGCGGCCGTTCTCGCCAGCCGTAAGCCGAATCTGCTCAAAGGTCTTGTTTTAGCAGATCCGTCGTTCATAAGTCCGAAATTACAGCGCGAAGTATACGACAGCGATGTGGCCGATAAGCACCGCGAGATTCTTAAAATGTCGTTAGATGAAGTAATTGCTGACGGGCGGGCAAGGCATCCCGGCCGGCCTCAGGAAACAATTGAGCTGTTCGCGCGGGCACGTCTTCAAACCTGTATGAGTGCTTTCGAAGTACTTACCCCGCCGAATCCAGATTATAAGCAATTGGTTAGCCAGATTGACGTTCGAACTCTTCTGGTTATAGGTGATAAAGGCGTAGTTTCATTAGCTGCCGCCGGAGAGCTGCAGCATCTTAATTCGGGATTAAAGATTGAACAAATCCGGGAAGCAGGCCACGCGCTCCACATTGATCAGCCGGATAAGTTCGCGGAAGTCGTCAAATCGTTCCTTAGATCACTACAGTAGTCGAGTTACTCAAAAGCTATTGGAAAAGAAAAGCCAGAAGAGATGCAAGAGATGGCCGGCTGCTAAAGCACTGTTTGATTGACCAATGGATTTATCCATTAGTATAGTATTAAGATTTTTTAGAGAAGTATAAATTGGTCATAAACCGATAAATCGGTTAAGTCCTAACATGAGCGGGTTGTCAATGCACCAACGGATAAATCCGTTGGTTAATGAACTATTGATCTATTGAGAAATAAACATATATCATCAACAAGAGGATGTTATGGCAAACGCGTTCTTTTTAATTACAGGTGCTTCTAGAGGTATCGGGGAAGCAACTGCAAAAAAAATACTGCGGGAAGGGAACACTGTACTCGGGATATCCAGGAAGCAGTCTGACTCGATTAAATCTCCAAACTATTATCATCTTAATTTCGATCTGAATGACACATCCCGGTTTAATTTAATTTTAGATAGAATAAATAAAATCTTTAACGGGCGAAGCTTTGATTTTATTTGCCTTATAAATAACGCGGCGGTAATCGAGCCGGTGGGCCCGATTGAGAAGTGTTCAGCAGCGGAAATTGAAACTCATATAAGAATCGGCCTGGTCGCGCCGATGCTTCTCACTTCCATGTTCATAAAAAGATTCAATGATATGGATGTCCGCAAGAAAGTAGTTTATATTTCTTCGGGCGTAGCTTTTAATCCTGCCGCTGAAGCGAGCATTTACAGCAGCTCAAAGGCAGCAATTAACATGCTTGCCCAGTGTGTAGGACTGGAGCAAAAGGACAGGAAGTACGGTTTCGAGATTAATTCTATAGGTCCGGGAATGGTAAATACGGATATGCAGCTTGCAGCCCGTTCAAAATCAAGCGAAGAATTCGCGGGAGCGGAATTTTTCAAACAGGCATTTAAAGAAGGCAGACTGCAGGAATCGGATAAAGTCGCCGAAAAAATTTATACTATTCTAGTTAATAAATACGAGCAGGGAAGATATGTAAGCGTAAGTGAAGTTTAACTAAAGTATGGAAGTATTTATTCCGACCCTGAACGCGCTCCTGTCTATATGCGTTAATCTCCAGGCAAATTCCAGACTTACGGGAATCGAAGAATAGCCCAGACTAAAACCGGTTTCAAGAAGCGGCTGCGTTAACACCTGGTAAGGAATCGGCATAATGGCCGCAGATCTTTGAGACATATTTTTCCACGCGGCGTTGAAGAAGGAACTCATACTCAGATTCCTTAAAAACGGTACCGGCAGAACCCTGAAAATTTCCTTCCTTAAATTATAATCAAGCGAAACCGTTAATACCTGATCGCCGAACATTTTGCCTATTCCCAAAGTTCTGAAAGTAAAGTCTCTGCCTGTAGCATTTATATTGCCCGGAAGAGCATACTGCATCTGAAGCGGCACCGGGCCTTTGGAATAAATTCCGGTTATAGAAAAACCAAGACTGGAAGTGCCGAATGTATTTATTTCACCGAGAATATCGGCGTTGTAGGAAACGAAATCCAGATCACTGCCGAGATACTTCGGGCTGCTGATTAAAATTCCAGCTCCGAAATTAACGAATGAGCGGCCGTCGGAAATCTTTTGTCTTATATTGTTTTCAAGCACCACATCGCGGAAATCGAAATTAAAACCGAAGCTAACAGTGTTTAGGCGCGCTTCATATATGGGAGGATTAACAGAATCGGTAAAAGCGAAATTATTATTTGAGGTAAAACTCCGCCGCGATCCGCCTAAAAGCGAGAAAGTTGTATTTGTTGTTGCGGAATGATCTACATGATTCGAATATTCAGCGTAAATTCCCAAAGAACGCGATACAGCCGCATCCGTTCTTAAGCTGAATCCCTGTGTATAGTAATAACTTGAGAAATCATGACGCGACAGAAGAGAAAAAATAGTTGTAGTGAAGGAATTGTAGCCGTCACGCGATAGGAAGAGGGTAGAAATTTTATTGAATACATCAGCAGAAAACTTTAACGAATGATTATCATTTAAATTGAAGATAGTAGTAAGATTTTCTTTAAATCGTTTATCTGAAAATCCGTTCGAAAGGCCTATTCTCAAATCCAGAGTATTATCCAACAGACCGTATCCGGCCGCGTTAAAGCGGAGCGTATGGCCTTCCACATGATTGAAGCTGTATATACCGAGCGGTCCGCTTACTGAGAAATGACTGCTTATCTTATACTGCGGCGATATTATTCTCGCAGCTTTGAATAAAAATCCTTTAGGCAGGGATCTTATACTGTCTATCCTTTCGTACGCTTCCGCTTCTTCGTAAGTGAAAGGAAGAGGCCGGTACTGCTCAAGAGATGCCGGTTCTGCATTACTGTTTTCGGATACTACCTGAAGCGCCGGATCGTTGACGCTGTAATCGCTGTCAGATTTGTTAATGCGGTAATTTTCAATTAACGCGTCGTAATCGTACCGTACTTTTACGATACCCAGATAATTCGTGCGGACTAACATCCTGTAATCGACCGGAAGATTAAAGTGGTTGTTATATAAAACATACTGCTGACTCAATAAGATGCTCTTAAAATTATTGCCGGAGTTAGCTGGGCCGTTAAGCTCGGCTTCGATTTTAACAATACGTTTTGCACGCTTGTCCACGTATAATTTACCGATCAGGCCCGGGTTATTTATATCGGCGGGCCTAAAACTGATTACAAATATTCTGTCGTTATCTATCAATTGCTCACCAGCAGACGAATACTTGTAATACTTAAGCGCGCCGTTTGAAACCGGTCCCGGAACAGGCCGGTCGAAAAACAGCAGATCATCGCCGGATAGATTCTGAATTCTTCTTGATCCGAGCAGATCGCGTAGAGAACGGGGAAGCGATTCTCGGGGGCCTTTGTCTTTAACAATTTCCCTGTAAGAATAACTGCGGTCAAAAAATCCTTTACAGGTGAACTCGTCGATGCCGTCTATCCTCATCGGCTTAGATTTCCAGATATTCGAGATCAAGTTGAATGATCCTTTCACAAGTCCGGTATTAATTCCGATAGAACCGGTACCTAGTCCGACGTCGTTATTTTCCCGGATAACGCAGCGTATGTAAGCGCTGAATTGGTAGCCGCGAATTGTTGAATGCGCGTTTTGTTTAGCGGTAATTATACTGCTGATTAATTCAGGCGCAGAAAAGTCATGATCATTTTGATGGGTTTTACTTTGAGATAATATCTTTCCGAGGTAAATAACCGGATCTTTTAAATTATTAACCGTATCTATTTTAAGCGTGTCGCTTTTGAATCCTATTGATGAAGCAATCAGTAGAATTTTTCCGGTTGGAAGCGAAATTGAGAAGCATCCTTCTGAATTTGCGCTTGTACAGGCCGAGTTATCCTCAAGCCTTAATATCGCGTATCCAATGCCTTTGCCTGTAGACCTGTCGACTACTCTGCCTTTCAATCTGATATTACCCGCAGCCGCTATTCCGGTCATCAGGAAGACGCAGGTTAAAAGATATTTTTTATAGATAAATCCCTCGGCTTAGACTAATGATTTTTTAATAATTAAAATACGAGAGAAAATATAGGTAACCGATATCATGAAAATTACCCGATAAATGTTGCAACATTCAGTCCTTAAAGAAATGGAAAAATTTATGCATGCAGCAGAATTTCAAATGAAGATTATTTAGTTATCTTTTTGATTTAAGGAACAGCATCGAAGAATAATAATAGTTAATTTAAATCAATAGTATCTAAAATTGAATATTACATTATCGGTGCGCAATGAATTTAATCCTTATAAACATAACCGAGGAGTAAGATGTCCGGGATATTAGAAAATAAAGTAGCAGTCATTACCGGCGGAGGAAGGGGAATAGGAAAAGCAATTGCCGAAGCATTTGCTGCTGAGGGGGCTAAAGTTGTTATTACCGCAGCACTTCATAGGGATGAGATTGAAGGGTCCGCGAATGCGATAAGCGGGAAAGCAGTCTTAGCGGATATTACAAAACAGCGTGACGTGAATAATTTAGTGAACTCGGTTATTAAAGATTTCGGCAGAATAGATATACTAGTGAACAACGCGGCAAGAGGAATGCGTTTTGTTAACGAATCTTTTATGACCGATCCGAAGCCTTTCTGGGAAGCCGAACCGGAAAGCTGGCAGATGGTTATCAGTACCAACGTTAACGGTACTTTTCTGATGACGAGCGCGGTTGTCCCTTATATGTTGAAGCAACACTACGGGCGGATAATCAACATCTCAATAAACCTGGAAACAATGAAGCGGAAAGGTTTCTCTCCTTACGGCCCTTCAAAAGCGGCCCTGGAATCAATGAGCGCTATCTGGGCGCAGGAACTGGAAGGAACGGGCATAACAATGAACGTTCTGCTGCCGGGAGGAGCAACTTTAACAGGAATGATTCCGGATAACTTCCCGTATGATAAAAAGCAAAAGCTTCTTAAACCGGAAATAGTTAATAAAGCCGCTGTCTTTCTAGCCTCAGATGAATCATTTAATTTGAACGGGCAGAGAATTATAGCTACTGAGTGGAATAATAATCGCGGATGACTGCCTAATATTCTTAACGGGAAGCTGAACTCTGATAAAAAAATCCCGTTTCAATTATTGTTTGAAACGGGATTCATACATGAAGGATCTAATCTGTTATTAAAGACCGTAATAAGGAGCGCCTGGCTTCAATAAATTTAATTTAATTACAGTCTGCGCTACGGTAACAGCCCCTGTCGCGTCGGTCTGCTGGGCTCTCACATAATAAAGAAAGTTTCCCTGGCCCCACGCGAAAGATAAAGCGGGCGAGTTGAGCAGTACGCTCTGGTATAATGAGCCGCTTGATTTATCCGTGTTCACGTAGACTAGAGGCGAAGTCATATCTGTGGCTAGAAACATCTCGCCGTCGGCTGAAAACGTCATATCGTTAACCAAATGATCGGTCCCGTACTGAGCCGAAAAATCGAAATATGTTTCGGGCGAGCCTAAATCTCCATTAGAATCAATCGGAAGTCTTATTATAGTTGTACTGTTATTTTTCTGCGCGGCTGCGTAAAGATAGGCGGTTCCGCCGTCAACAAACACGCGCATAGCCGTAACATTATAATCGAACGGAAACGGTGTGTAGC
This sequence comes from Ignavibacteriaceae bacterium, assembly GCA_046703345.1. GTDB lineage: Bacteria > Bacteroidota > Ignavibacteria > Ignavibacteriales > Ignavibacteriaceae > FEN-1297. The sequence continues at coordinate 5,928 of JBJKTB010000163.1, read as the reverse complement.
TTTTGTCTGGTTTAATCCTGTAAATGGAAGAGTTATTTCCCGCAGCCCACATGTTTCCGTTAGGATCGAAATCTATCTGGGACAATTTAAGAGAGCTGGGGGAGAGAACAACCCAAGGAGTATTTCTGGCGCCGCTTGCGGGAATCATGAAGATCGCCTGATTATTTCTCGCGGCATACAGAACTCCTCCCGATCCGAATCTCATGCTTGTCCAGAATGTTTCGCCGCCTTTTGAGGAGTAAAGAGTCGAAACGCTGTCAGGCGGTACTCTGAATACCCCTTTTGATGCGTTTGACACATATAATGTACCTGTATTATCGAAGATGATGGACATCGGAATAGTTGTCTTATCCGTTGCGTCAGGATAATAATCCTGAGCTGCCGGCGAGAGAGTATAATCATAAGTGTTGCTGAAAGACTCAGCCACATTAGTTGTAACTTTAATCTTAAGCGCTCCTGAAACATTCGGCGGAATTACAGAGAGCTGCGTAGGGGAGGCGGAAATAATTGTTCCGGGCTGTTTTCCGAAATAAACCTTTACAGCCGAAGTATCCGATAGAAAATTTTCGCCTGTAATTTGACCCTGTGTTACCCCTGCAAGCGCTTCACCCGGAGGGTTAACCGAGTTGATTTTGGGCGTGCCTCCTGTGGATACTGCCGAAGACCCGGAATAAAGACTATCCGTAACGTTATTCGAGCAGCCGGCAAAGTAAACTAATCCGGCAAATAAGAGAACCGGAAGAATTATAAATGATTTTATGAAAATTTTATTCATGCTTACTCCAAAAATTTTATTCAGAAGACGATGTTATCGAGTATCATTAATGATTTACCTTATTATAATACATTTCTGATACGCTGTATCGCCTTTCCTGTATTTCAACTGACCGGTGACCGGATCGGAATAATCCTGAGTGACTGTGAAGTGAACGATATAAACTCCGCTCACTACAACCTGTCCGGAGGAAGTATTTGAGTTCCACCTCTCGTCTCCGCTTCCGTCCTCATGATAAATAGTATTGATAAGATTTCCGTTTTCGGTATAAATTCTAATCGTACAGTGGCCCGGAATATTAAGGAACATAATTTTATCGGGCTCGCCGGGATATTGTAGCTGAGCGGATCTTATGTTATAGGGGTTGGGAACAATTCTTATATCAGACATGCTTGCTCCGGCCTGTCTTCTGAGATAAGCGGCAATGTTAGTTTTTGTGTAGAACCTGCTGCTCAAAAGCTGGCCTGCGGGATTCGGGCCGCCTGTGGTATTTTCGCTTCCGTCGCTGAAGGCGCAGATGTAGTAATAGTAAGAGAAGCCTCTCTTAGCCGAAACGTCGGCAAACTGTGTAGTGCCGGGCCCGAGCGATGCTATCTCGTCAAAAGTAGTATCCGGTGTTCCTTCGGCTCTGAAGATTTTATACCCTCCGAAACCGGGACTGCTTTCCGAAGGGCTGCGGTCCCACGTTAAGCTTATACGGTCGCCACCGGATTTTACGTCGAACAGCGGCGGAGGCTGAGGCGGTTCCGGAATATTAAACCCGAGCTCGTAATTTCTAACGGCCCGGCTGAAGGTCTTCATTATAGAATCTTTCCCTGTGTAAACCCATGTATCTTTGTAAACGTTTTTGTCGGTTGTGGTCGATCCGTCAGGCAGAGTAAAAGGGCCGTTATCGCTCGGATTGTTATAAGCCTGTATCCATCTTCTGCCTATCTGCCAGCACGCGTTGCGGTCTAATCCGCTTACTCCAACGGCTAGAACAACAACAACGCTGTCGCCGGAATTTATATCCCAGGGACCGTAAGACATCCACATTCCCGTTCCGCCGCCGTCGCCGTGAACTTTCCACGGATCGGGCTGTTTCGACATATAGACTTCGTCGAATCTTTCAGTAGGATTGCCCATTCCCTTATAAGGAATTCCGCTTAAGAAGTTGTACATATCCTGCTGCTGGGGAGCGGTTGTAGGCGACATATCGCCCAGATTAGGATAAGTATCGCCGGCGTGCCATCCGAGAACTGCCGGCTGAGTTACATCGTCAGTTTCGTTTGACGAGGATTTATCGACATGAAGAGTAACAATACCGGCAAACTGCGGCGAGCAGAGCCTTCCGGTACCGGTAATGATGTCCGGCGATCCTATATTATCGTAAGTGTTTTCGGCTCTCTGGCCGGTCCATTCGAATCCGGCGCGCAGCCACTCAGGGATCGGACTTGATTCTGTAAGATTCTTTACATCAGCCGCATGCTGCGCGTAGTCTTCGCCGCGCCTTGTGGTCCAGCTGTGCTTTCCGTACTCCTGATCGTAGCCCATCTTATCGGCGCCTTCGCGGCAAACACTGTAGCGGTTAAGAAATCCGAAGCGGAAGCCTTTAACGGCAGCGTTCAGTACTTTTTTGTTTTCCGAATTAATGTAGCCTGTATTCTTGAAAGTATATTGTATTATAAAATAATTATCGTGATACTGCTGACTGAAAGCGTAAACGCGTCTGGTCATTGTAATACCCATTGAGGTATTAACTATGTTGGTAACTACTCTGTCGGCTATCTGATTAGCGTCTATACTGTCGACATCTCCGCTGTAAGGAGCGCTTACATTAACGCCGTCGACATAAACGGTAGGATTGGCGAACTTCGCGGTTTCTTTCATAACCATCGGGAAGGTTGTCACTCCGGCATAAGCTGAGTTAAGAGCGTTGTTGTAATAGTCCCAGTGCTGGCCTTTTGAGTCTGTGAAGTTCTCGCATCCGATATAAGTACGCTCGATAACGGCGTTATCCTGTAAGAGATAATCGGAAGGCCAGGTGAGTCCTTCGTAATAGACATTATTCCAGGCGCGTTCCGCGCCTATAGCGGTAAATTTACTCTGCAGGGAACCAACTCTTATATAGCGTGTTTGAGTTTCAGACACCTGAGCCTTTAAAGGAGGTGTAACTAAAAACAGAGAGACTATAGAAGTTATTGTCATTAGCAATTTGTATGTACGAAACATCATTTTTCTCCTTAATTATGCCTGGAAATAAATCAGAAATTTACTCTGATGCCGAAACTTATATGGCGGGGATTTAGGAACGCCATCGATTCGTCATTAGGCATATTGATATAAGATTTAGTTTCTTTTCTTCTGTTGTTAGCGGCGGTAATAGCCGGGTCGTTACTCGGATTCGGCTGAAGCGGATCGTAAGCCACATTGCCCGGACGGTAGTCGCCTATTTTATCGTTACCCTGCTGGTCTCCAGTTTCCCAGGGGAAACGAAGCGAAGCCAGGTAGTCGCGGTAATCATAAGAGTCGACAAAACCTGCCATACTCAGATATTTGAAGTTAAATACGTTTGTTATATCGAGATAAATCTGGAAGTTTACTCCCGGCAGATTCGGAAGCCCTCGGAAATCTTTTGACAGCCTCATATCCACTCCCCAGTAATCTACCCACTGAACGTTGTTGGATACTCCCGGAATATTATTTGGATTATAAGTAGCGTGCGCGCCAGACTGCCAGTTAGCCAGAACGCTCAGGCTTAATCCGCTGAACGGTTTTATGCCCAGAAAATCAGGCCCGAAATCATCGGGTGTTACTATCTCGAAGTTGGCCCTGGCATAAGGCTGCGGTACCGGCTTCGACTGCTGCGGATTAAGCATTAAATAAGCGCGCTGCTTGTTTATGTCCTGGTAATACTGAGTAACATCAAAATATCCGGACGTAACTACGTCATAAGTATAGTTTACAAAACCTCTCAGCCATCCGCCCGTAACTTTTGAAAGAGTTACTTCGAAGCCCCTTATGTCAGCGTAGTTATTACTGGCGGCCATATAATAATTTACCGAAGTATTTATACTCTGATAAAGGATCCATCCCGGCTGGTTGGTAACATCCTTGTAATATGCCGCGAGATGAAGAAGAACCATGTTGTAAAGATTCTGTTCATATCCCAGTTCGTAGGCAATTGTCTTTTCGAACTGCATATTCGGATTGCCCATGTAATCAACTTGGCCGTTTGATTCGCGCTGAAGCATAAATCTGTAAGATGACGACGGCTCCGAAACAAAGTGGCCGTAATTGAAATACAGCTTCGAGTTCTCGGTGATAGGATGGGATATGCCGAGACGGGGGCTGATATACATCTCTGTTTTTGCTTTCTGCTTAGGCGCGTCCTGTGTTATAAGATTTCCTTCGCCGGCGCTGTATAGAGGATTGTAAGGATCAAGCACGAGGTAATCTGTATTCGGATTCGAGTAATCAAGTCTTACGCCGAGATTTGCGATGAAGCCCTGGAACTCGAGCTTATCCTGAAGATAAGCGCCCAGACGGTACGGGAAAATATGGTACTGAAGATTTCTGGTCCATGTTGACATTGACGGACTGTATGTGCCGGTGTTTATGTTGTAATCGTTATAATAAAACTGAAATCCCGATTTAATCTGATTATATTTATCGAACTGACTAGTGATACTGAAGAGCAGGGAAGTGGTTGAGTTAACGCTCTGATCTCTTCCGAGATTCATCCATCCTCCCATACTCATTACTCCATCGATAGCTCCGGAGCTGTATCCCCAGTAGCCGAACGGAGCCTCGTCAACATAATATCCCGGAATCGGCTGATAGATTTTCGAAGTATCTCTCAGCGCTGTTTGAAATGTGTTGTAACGGCTTTCATTACGCTGCAGCGACACTTCATAAAATGTTTCGGGGCTTAATACATGAGTAAGCGTAATTCCGAAAATATTTCTGTAAATCGAGCTCGGGCTGTACCTGTCAGGCATGTACAGGGCGTTCATTCCGTCTGTAGCAGAGAGAAGATTGGCCACCTCCGACTGGCTTCTCATCAAATAGCCTGTAGGAACCGTAGTCCATTCATAAGGCGAAACCGAGTTATCCTCGCCGTATATTCCCATAATTGTCAATTTAATATCGGGGGTTATATTCGAATTAAGTTTTAATTCTAAGTGGCTGTCTGTATAAGCATCCCGTGAAAGCGGGATAACAAACATATCTCGTTCGGCGAAATAGGAAAGATAGAATCTCAGATTACCCAGCTGCCGGCTGACGAACGGAACCGGTCCCCCGAAGCCAGCATCGATAGTATAATCAGGTTTGCTTATATCTCCCGAGCGTCTTCGCTGGTATTCCCAGAGACGCTTCGCGCCTAGCGGAGTAAGATCATTGTTGGGGTCATTGTCCTGAAGTGTTTTAAGAGAAACGGCGTTCCATCCCTGGAAAGAAGGATAGCTTTCGCGAGTATACTCGTTCCACGCTCCGTTGTTAGTTCCTGTCCAGCAAACTGCCGGATCGGTAAACGGACGGTTAAAATAAGAATTGGGGTCATACGGCGATAGGCCGAAATGTTTCTGCTGCGCAGGAGCGTAGTTCACGTTTATTGTAGCCGAATATTTACTCTTGTCGCCGTCCTTTGTAATAACGTTTACTATACCTGATCTTACGTTTCCGTACTCCGCGTTAAAGCCGCCTGTTTGAACTTGAATATCTTTCGCGGATGAAAGGCTCACGGCTGAGTAAGGTATATTAGAACGTTCGTCGTTAAGTCTGAAGCCGTCGACCAAATAGACCGTTTGATTTGCGCCGCCGCCGCGTACCAGAATGCCGCTGCTTCCTTGTTCAATTCCGGCCTGAAGATTAAGTACGTCTGAAACGGTAAGGACGGGGTGAGTTTCAATATTCTCAGTCCTTATATTCATTACGCTGTTGGATAAGTCCTTAATTACCACCGGATGTTTTGCAGTAACCACAACCTCACCGACGGTAACCGATGTTTGACGGAGCTGCGCGTTAACCATTGTAGTAAGATCTATATCAACTCTTACTCCTTCGACCAGTGTTTTTTCATATCCAACCATGCTGAATCTGATTTTGTAAGTCCCGGGCTGAACGTTAAGAATCGCAAACGATCCGTCAACGGCGGTTGCCGCGCCCAGGGA
>JBJKTB010000162.1:0-8980 GCA_046703345.1 Ignavibacteriaceae bacterium | reverse complement strand
TCGATACTGAAAAAAGGCGCGTTAGTGTTGAAAGCAATTTTATTGAGCTTACTCCAAAAGAGTTTGATCTTCTTCATTTAATGGCGTCGCATCCGGGCAAAATATACACCCGCGAAAATCTTCTTAACCTTATCTGGGGCACGCAGTACCGCGGCTATGAGCACACGGTTAATTCGCATATCAACAGGCTGCGCAGCAAAATTGAGAAAGATGTTTCCGACCCTAAATTCATCCTTACAAGCTGGGGAGTCGGCTACCGGTTTAACGATCAACTGTAAGTAAAAAAAGATCCGGCCTTATGAAAAATTTCTTCAGTACTCTCTTCTGGAAAATATCACTGACTTTCCTTCTCATCCTGCTTGTGATGAGCGCCGTATATATCTATATATCTGTAAATACGGCCCAGATGTATTTTCAAGAAACCCGGCAGAAGCTGAACAGCAATATAGCCGAGCATATCGCTGCCGATACTCCGATGTTCGTTAACGACACAGTAAACACGGCGGCTTTGAAAGAGGTTTTTCATAATGTTATGGTAATTAACCCAAGCATCGAGGTTTATCTTCTCAATCCTAACGGCGTTATTTTGGCATATTATGCACCTAACCACACGGTAAAACTAAAATCGGTCCCGCTCGAACCTTTAAACGAATTTATATCTTCTCATGACAAGCGCTTTCTTCTCGGTATAGATCCCAAAAACCCGGATCGCCGCAAAGCATTTTCAGCAGCGAAGGTATACTTCAATGGACAATTCAAAGGATATATTTATGTAATACTCGGAGGAAAAGAATACGACAACGCTTCGCAGCTTCTCTTCGGAAGCTACATCCTCAGGCTCGGCTTCCGCACGATGATAATCGCTTTAATCATGGCTTTGATAATCGGCTGTTTTGCTATAGCCCTTGTCATCAGAAATATTAAAAAGATAGTTTCGGTGATACGCGACTTCCAAAACGGCAATCTTAAAGCCAGAATATCTTATAAAGGCGGCGGCGAGTTAAAGGAGTTTGCAGATTCCTTTAACGAAATGGCGGACACGATCGTCGACAATATTGAGGCAATTAAGTCTATAGATAAACAGCGAAGAGATCTTGTGGCAAATGTTTCCCACGATCTCAGGACACCAATTTCGATTATAAGAGGTTACGTTGAGACAGTGCTTATTAAAGACGAACGCCTCACCCACGTGGAAAGGAAAAATTATCTCGAGACTATTTTAAGCGGTACCGACAGACTTTTATATTTAGTCGAAGAATTATTTGAACTTTCTAAACTGGAGGCAAAAGAAGACCTGCCCGATAAGGAAACCTTTTCTCTGGCAGAGCTGCTCCAGGATATCCATCAAAAAAACAATCTGATTGCCGGATCAAAAAACATTAGGTTAGAGCTTAACATAGAAGGAAATTTACCTTTTGTTACCGCTGATCTGGGTATGATGGAGAAAGTATTCCAGAATCTCCTGGACAATGCGTTTAAGTATACGCCTGCGGGAGGGATTATAAATATTATACTCAAGAAAAATGATGAACATTCATTAAAAGCTATTATTAAAGACAGCGGAAAAGGAATACCCGCTGACGCCATACCGCATATATTCGACAGATATTACTCCACGGAAAGAGTATCGGAAGAAAAGAGCGAAGGTGCGGGACTAGGTCTCGCTATAGTAAAAAAGATACTGGATCTTCACACAATCACTGTTGAAGTTTGGAGCGAACTAAATAAAGGCACCGAATTCATACTTAACATTCCTTACGCGTAATTATTATTATGCTCACAAATAAACAAACTTTCTCCACGGTCACTCGCCGGTTTAGCGTAATTATCTATATTTGAAGTTAATTGTCATCATTAATTAAGCGGATCTTCCGACGGCTGAGTATTCATTTTTACTTAAATCACAGTGATGTTATTATAAACGTAATCGCTTTTTATTATACACAAGTTTATTAACATTCCGTGATTCTTTCGTTACAAACACAGGCTAACTTTGAACGTTTTCGAAAAATAATTTGTTTACATGAAAAAAGTAAAGGTGAAAATATGAAGATAGGTTTGCTCTTTATTGTAATAGGCGCGCTTCTTACGGCCGGCTGTTCAAAGATTACTTCACAAACACAAAACGAAGACAGATTAGATAATTATGGAGGAGAAATGGAAAAAGCAACTTTTGCGGGGGGATGCTTCTGGTGCATGCAGGCTCCTTTCGAAAGCCTTCAAGGAGTTAAAAAGGTAGTAGCCGGTTACGCCGGAGGAACTATTAAAGATCCAACGTATGAGGAAGTCAGTACGGGCACTACAGGCTACTCGGAAGCTGTGCAGATAGTGTTCGATCCGGCAGTAATCAGCTATGCCGAACTGCTTGATGTTTACTGGCGCCAGTTTGATCCGACAGATACCGGCGGTTCATTTTACGACAGAGGGCCACAATATAAATCTGTAATATTTTATACTGATGAAGCTCAAAAAGACATTGCTGAGAAGTCAAAAGAACTTCTTAATAAATCCGGTATATTTAAAAAACCTATCGCTACGGAGATAAAGAAGTTTACGACATTCTATCCTGCGGAACAGTATCATCAGGACTATTATAAAAAGAATCCGGACAGATACGAAGCATACAGAAAGGCTTCGGGAAGGGACGCATTTATAATGGCTGTCTGGGGCGACGAAAATATAGATAAATATAAAAAGCCGTCAGATAATGTGCTGAAGAAAGAGCTTACACCGCTTGAGTACGATGTGACCCAAAACGCCGCCACTGAGAGACCATTTCAAAATAAATACTGGGACAACCACAAAAAGGGGATTTATGTTGATATAGTGTCCGGCGTGCCGCTATTCTCTTCGACCGATAAGTATGATTCAGGTTGCGGCTGGCCGAGCTTTACACAGCCGATTGATCCGCGTTATATAGAGAAAAAAGTGGACAATTCACTAGGTATGCAGCGCATCGAAGTCAGGAGCAGGTTCGGCGACTCTCATCTCGGCCATGTTTTTGACGACGGGCCTTCGCCCACTCATCTTCGTTATTGTATTAATTCGGCATCTCTCAAATTTATTCCTGAAGACCAGATGGCCAAAGAAGGATACGGATATCTGCTGTGGCTTTTTAAATAACTAAGCAGCTGATAAGTATGGATGCATGATTTGCATGTCCGCATGCAAAAGACCGGCGGCGCACCGTTCAAGAGCGCCGCCTTTCTATTTAATTTATAATCAGTCCTCTGTGCAGGTAGTAAGTCAATCTGATATCTATACTGCTGTAATGCAGTTTCTGCAAGTTTGTGGATGAGTAAATCATTAAATCAATGCAGGTCTACTGATAATTAGCATTCAGCGTAATATCATCCTCCACGAAGTAGTTCAGTAAAATATTCAAAGTATTGGTTAAATATCTCTGATGTTCGTTTCCATTTGCAAACGTGGACTTAAATTTATTCGTCAAAGTAGACTCGCGAACCTGTCTATTAATTCGTAATGTATCGGCCCCATGCATTTAAATTATACAGTTGTCCGTAAATCGGATTATGAGAAATGTTCGGTCACCCCTAAGAAAAAGATTTAAACTCAATTGCGAACTAAGATCCATCCGATGGCTGTAATTAATATAAAAATTCCACCATACATAAAGCATTTCTTGAATTGGTCAGTAATCCGATAAGCTTGAATACCTGTTGTTATACTCAAGCTGCAGGTTTAACCCTGCGGTTATTACTTCATGTCTTAAAAACCTTACTAAAATGATAATTGTAAGGACAATTTCAATCTCATTTTGAAAATTCTAAATTTTTGTCTCTAATTTATAAGGCATTAGCAACTTAGCGTAATTTCTAAATTTATTCCGCCAGGGCAGTTCAATAAATTTGTATGTTAAATAGGATAGAATTATTATGATTGTTAATTCCGTAAAGTCGAAGAAATATGCCCACTTTGTAATTATAGCACGAATATGCTCCCCTTTATCAAAGATTATTTCTTTAGACTGAAGATGAAAATAACGCTCAAAAATATTTTGCGTTCCGACAACTACAATTGCATGAACCATATAAATTGAATAAGAAAGTCTACCTAACAACTGCATCGGCGAAGTAATAAAAATTTTGCTGATTATTCCTTCTTGTTGGGACGCAAAAAGGAAAAGAGCCATAATAAACGATATAAACACAAAAAATTCATTTATCAAAGAATGATATGATTTAGATACGAAATAAAAGATCATTATTAATACAATAATTTCAAAAAATGAAAGCAGTTTGCTATTGGTGATATTAAATTGCTTTATTGAATAAATCCCGAACAAAGCCACACCTGAAAAAAAACCGCCTAAACATCTTATCATGCCAAAATCATAAGTCCTAGTAAGTTCTCCATGCGGGAATTAATAACAAAGTACAGCATAGCATAAAAAAGAAATAAAAAGCGGAAGTTTAATTAGCCTTTTGTTTTTTAACAGAATCGCATAGATAAAGAAAACAAAATATGTATAAAATTCTACACTTATACTCCAACTAGGGAAATTCCAGCTCTCAAAATTGAAAATACCCAGTGAGTGAATTAAAAGGACATTTGAGATGAATGATTCCAAATTACAAGTTATTAACGGATTAGTACCTCCAATTCCGTGCTTGTAGGCATAAAATTTTACCCCGATAAACGGTATCCAAATCAGCAGCAGAAAAAAGTGCAGCGGAAATAATCGTCCAAACCGTAATAGAAAAAATGCCCTCAGATTTATTGTTCTGCCGATTTTATGCTGATAAGCCGAAGCCATGATGAATCCGGAAAGAATAAAGAAGTAATCCACAAACAATGCCCCGTTAAAAACAAATAAACTTGGACTTCCGTATAAAAAATGGGAGTGATGAATTACAACTATAATGGCCGCCAATCCTCTGGTCGATTCTAAGGATTTAAATTTTATTACGTCTGCCATCTTTAGACCGGGAATCTTAATGTTGACTATAATTAATTCAAAAACTTAAAAGATAGAGAGGCAATATATATGCCAATGAGTGATATATTATGATCTGATTAAATGAAGCAAAATGTGAATCATAAAAAGATTAACTTTCAGCATAACTGGTATACAGATAAATAATTTTATTTAAGTAAAAATACTTTACGTTTTGTTGAGTTACCTACAAGATTTCCATTTTAATTTTTATAAGGTAGATGAAATACCTTGTTGCTTTTTACCAGATACATAAAGATTTTCTCCTTAGCAAAACACAATCAAAATTTTGTATAGTCAACTTATCTAAAAAGGGGTTTTAAGAGGATGTTGCCATGAATAAAGAAGTATAATATGGTGATAAAAAAACCGCAAATCAATCTAAATTCGCGGCTTTTCTTTGTGCCCGGAACAGGACTCGAACCTGCATGAGAGTTCTCTCACTAGACCCTGAACCTAGCGTGTCTACCAATTCCACCATCCGGGCAACTTGATGTAGAATTTATAATGTAAAATTAAAATTTCGGATCAAAGTTAATATTTTTAAATAACATTTTCTAATCAAAAATCATTTTATTTTCATTCTACATTTTAAATTCTGAATTCTAAATTCATTTTACCATCCCGAGTCGCCGCGCTTCTCTTCTTTCTTAATTTTTTCTCCGCCGCCGCCGTGGATGTCGCACTTCGGGGGAAGATTTTTAATGTTAATAATATCCCGAACTACTGTCGGACAATTAGGCGTAGCAAGCTTTGTGTCGCCCATGTCCATCGTGGTTTTGCAGAAAGACACAGTATCAACTCCTGGAGCAAGCTGAAAATATTCAACGGGCAGGTTTAATTCCTTGTATGTGTTCTCCATGAACATCGCCCATTTCGGCAGCGCGGCCCGGGCGCCCTGCCCGTAAGTACTCGTGAACTTAACCCTATGATCGTCGAAGCCGACCCAAGTGCCCGCAACCAGCTGAGGCGTAAATCCAACAAACCAGGCATCGGAATAATTCTGCGTGGTTCCGGTTTTACCCGCCGCAGGATACTGAAAATACCGGCGAACGCCGGCGCCTGTACCGTAATTAATTACATCCTCCAGCATATTGGTTATTATTGACGCGGTCTGCGGCGAGATTGCCTGTGTGTATTCGGGAATAAACTTGTCGATTAATATTCCGTTACGGTCTTCTATTTTTAATATTGAGATAGGATCAACGTGCACTCCGCTGTCGGCAAATGTTCCGTATGCAGAAGTAAGTTCGAGAGGCGAAACTCCGGAAGTACCCAGCGCGATGGAAGGAACCGGATCCAGAGTCGACTGAATTCCCATGCGATGAGCATATTTAACAACTTGCTCTGGGGGCGCAATGTTGCTTATTGTAAGTCGGCCTGCCACAACGTTAATAGAGAAAGCAAGAGCTCTTCTAAGGGTCATGTACCCGTCGTAATCGTTTTCAAAGTTATCAGGCGACCAGCCGTTGTAATTGAATTTCTGATCGAGCACTGTGTACGCCGGGAAATAGCCGTTGTCAATAGCTACAGTATAAGTAAACGGCTTAAACGATGATCCCGGCTGTCTTCTTATTCCCGTAACGTGATTGAGTCCCCTGCCGAAATTCTGATTCTCCCCTCCTACCATCGCGCGTATCTGTCCGTTTGTAGGATCTATAACAACAAATCCTACCTGGATGGTTGTTTCAGCTTTCTTTACCGAATCAATAAAATGAGGATCGAACTTCAGCGAATTGTAAACCTGCGCTTTTTTCTCCGGCGTAGGTGCAAGCAGATACTGGCGGCTGTCTCTTATTGAACGATCGAGCACATTTGCAAGAAGTGCCTGGTGCCTGTTCCAGTTCCAGTATTTGTCAAACATCGGCTGAAACTGCTTCAAGTGATCCTCAACCGCTTTATTTGCTATGCGCTGCATCTTCATGTTCAGACTAGTGTAAATATTAAGTCCGTCTCTGTAAAGATCGTAACCGTACTTTTCAGACATTGCGCTCATCTGCTGTCTAACGTATTCCATGAAGTAAGGAGCAATAGATTTTCCGCCGGTTAGATTTTCTGGATTTACATCAATCGGCTCATGTTTTAATCTCTGATATTCAGCGTCGGAAAGCATACCGTTAACAACCATGTTATGCATAACCAAATTTCTTCTTTCCAGAGCGTGCTTAGGGTGCCTGAACGGATTATAATAAACCGGCGATCTTAGCAGAGCCACCAGCATTGCGCATTCCGGAAGAGTAAGCTCCTTTCCCTTCTTGCCGAAGTACACACGCGCCGCCGATTCCACACCATAGGCGCTTCTGCCGAAATTCGATACGTTCAGATACATTTGCAGTATCTCTTTCTTTGTATACCTCTTTTCTATCTGTACTGCGGTTATCCATTCGCGTATTTTCCGAACTCCCGTTTGAAGAAGAGTCTCATCATGCACTTTAAAGTGATACAGGTTCTTTGCAAGCTGCTGCGTTATAGTGCTTGCGCCCTGATGAGAAAAAGTAAACACGTTCTTAACCATCGCCTTGATGAACCTGTTAAGATCAACCCCCCAGTGCGTATAGAATTTCCTGTCCTCGGTAGATATAAGGGCCTTAGTCATATAATTCGGAAGACTGTCGATGTTGGTTTCAATCCGGTTTTGTATCGATATAGTGCCGATCAGCTCGCCGTCAATCGAATAAACTTTGCTGGCAAGCTGCGGTTTCGGGTTCTCAAGCTCTTCGAGCGACGGAAGGCCGCTGACAATATATATGCCGAATATTATTACGCCGACAAGCAATACGCTCCACAAGATCCACCATTTCTTACTGCCGCCGCGAGAGGTCTTTTTCCGGTTCCTCACCGCCGGATCGTTAAAATATTTTTTTAAATCCGCGTCATTTTTTTTCCGTTGAGGCATATTAATTCCAATCGACTATTTCAAATTTATCGCCCTTAAACACGCCGTAACACGGCGCGTCGAGCCATGAACCCAGGTTTACGTAAGTACCATGTTTATAATTTATAAAACATCTTTTGTGCAGATGGCCGAAGAGCACGTAGTCGTATCCTTCGTCAATCTTCACTTTAGCAGCGTCAAACAGCCCGTCTTCCTCGCCGTAATCTTTTTTTGATGTATAATCCCTGCTGGATTTGCTAGTGCGGCTGGCTATAGAAACACCTAAATCTGGATGAATCAGCGAATAGGCTTTCTGCAGCATCTTGTTCCGCATAAATTTCTTTAGGATGTTGTATCCGATATCGTTTTTAACCATGCCGTCGCCGTGGCCTATAAAAAACTTCTTCCCGTCCAAGTCAACGCTTATGGGATCATCGTACAGCAGAGTGCCAATCTCTTCCCTGAAAAAATTAACGTGCATAAAATCGTGGTTGCCTATAAGGTAATGGACTTTTACACCTTTTTCAGTGAGATCCTGAAGAGCCGTTAAAGTCCTGAAAAATCCTTTCTGATAGACTTTTTTGTACTCGAACCAGTAATCGAAAAGATCGCCTACAATGAAAAGCTCTTTGCAGTTTTCCTGCGCGTAATCGAAAAATCTGACGAGAAGCCTTTCTTTCATTTTTTCGATAACGCTCGACTGGAGTCCGAGGTGTATGTCCGAGATAAAAAGATAAGAATCGTTCACTTGAAATAATTTAAATTATTAAAGCAAAAAATTTAAATAATGATACGCTTAAATGAAACAGACTAAATCACTCGCTCACTCTGTTGTCAGGCAATATTCTCGCCAGAAGCCAGTTATCCGGATCCGGTTCAAGCCGTGAAGGTTCCTTTGCGGTTATAAATTCGGCGCTCTGCTCGCGGTCCGTTACGCTGATCGTCTCATTTGAACTGCTGCCGTCCTTATAGATGACTTTAAAATCCAGCGGAAATCTGTAATCGGGAAATCCGCTCTGAGTTTGATCAACCGTAATATATACTTAATAACCGACGCCGGATTTTTCCTGATTCCAGTTAAACTTAAGCGCCGGAATGCCCGTCCCTTTAAAAATCCAGTGATCGAAAAACCAGTCGAGATACCGCCC
>JBJKTB010000161.1:0-5523 GCA_046703345.1 Ignavibacteriaceae bacterium | reverse complement strand
GTCGGAGTGAAATACGAGTTCTATAATCTTATTAATAAATTGGCAGAACAGGGGATAGGAATAATTGTTATTTCCTCCGAACTGCCCGAATTGATAGGCATATCAGACAGAATCGCGGTGCTATGCGAAGGAGAAATAACCGGAGTGGTTTCCGGTTCCGAAATTACCCAGGAAAATATTTTAACCCTTGCAACAAAACTAATCAACGGGAAAAAGCATGCCGGCTAATGTGAAGGATACCAAATTATACAATCTGCTGACCGAATTCAGTCTGGCCATCGTGTTCGTGATCGAGATAATTTTATTCTCGCAGCTTTCACCTTAGTTTTTAACAGCCGATAATCTGCTTAACGTTTCTCTTCAGGCGTCTATAACCGCGATCATAGCCGTCGGGATGACGTTTGTTATACTACCTGCCGGAATCGATTTAACGGTCGGCTCGCTCGTGGCTTTTACCGGCGTATTTGTTACGAGTCTGCTTAAAATACATCTGCCGCTGTTTTACGTTTTTGTAATTGCAATCGGCGGAGGATTACTTGTTGGCGCGCTTTCCGGAGCGCTGGCGGGAGTTTTCATAACCAGGTTTAACATTACCCCGTTCATAGTCACTTTGGCCTTGATGACAATATGGCGCGGCGCCTCGTTCGTTTATACGGGCGGAAGACCGATCTGGGAATTGCCAGAAGCATTCGGTGTGCTGGGCACCGGAAGAGTCCTCGGCATCCCGATTCCCACTTTAATAATGATTGTAGTTTTCATAGCTGCGCATATAGTGCTTACCAAAACAAGGTTCGGAAGATATGTTTACGCGGTCGGCGGAAATCCGGAAGCAGCAAGACTCGCAGGAATAAAAACCAACTCGATTCTTATCTCGGTTTATGTTATATGCGGAGTTCTTTCGGCAGTAAGCGGAATACTTCTCGCTTCTAGAATGAATTCCGGGCAGCCGAACGCCGGACTTATGTACGAGCTTGACGTAATTGCCGCGGTTGTTGTCGGCGGTACAAGTCTCTTCGGCGGAAGAGGAACAATTATCGGTACGTTCATTGGCGCAATGCTTATAGCCGTGCTGCGCAACGGGCTTAATCTTATGAACGTCGGCTCATACGTGCAGCAGATTGTTGTAGGCGTGGTAATTTTGTTTGCCGTTATGATGGACCAGCTGCGACAAAAATAATAAAGTGTTTCATCTTACTGAAAAACAACGGGGTGAAGATATGAAACTTTTAAAAGTAATTTTTCTTTTTTTTACATTATCTTTTATGACTATGGCACAAACAAATGTAGATAAATTAGCGCATCAGCTTGATTCGCTGAGCAGCTTTACTTTTGACGATTGGAGCATAAGTCCGAATTTAACCGGACATAACTCTGTCTTCAAAGGAAATCCTTACGATGTTAATTTCGACGACTCCGCGTGGGGAACTTTAAAGATAGGCGAAAATAATTACGACGATTCCTGCTGGCTTAGAAAGGAAATCATTCTTCCCGAGAAAATTCTCGGAGAGCCCGTACGCGGTGAAATTAAACTTCTTCTTTCGGTTGATGATTACGGCTATCTGTGGATAAACGGCGAAGACAAAGGCTACTTTCCGTGGGACGGTGATTTCGTTTTGACTAAAGACGCGAAGCCCGGAGAAAAATTTACTATCGCGATAAAAGCTCTAAATACCGGCGGACCCTTACGGCTTCTACGCGCGGAAATTCAGCTTGAAAGTGCCAAACCGGTGCAGCAGAAAATTAAGGATTTTGCGCTGAGTATGCGTGTAGGGCAGAAGCTTTTATCGTTCGATACTTACCAGACCAACGCCAGAGTAAAAGTTGATCCGGGCATAGATAAATCAACCGAAAGCAGAAAAGAAAAAAAATCTTTAAATGATCTTCTTCAGAAACTTGCTGCTGAAGTTAATGTAGACGCGTTGAAGGAAGGCGACTTGGCAAAGTTCGAAGCTTCGCTTAATGCGGTGCGCGCGCAGCTGGGACCAATACAAAAGTTTGCGCAGAAATTTACACTGTACTTCGATTCCAACGCGCATATAGATGCTGCGTGGCTGTGGCGCTCAAAAGAAACAAAGTTAGTTTGCCGGAACACTTTCGCTTCCGTGCTTCATATTATGGACGAACGTCCGGTCTTCACTTATACTCAAAGCGCCGCGCAGTATTTTGAATGGATGCAGGATCTTTATCCCGACGTTTTTAATGGGATAAAAAATCGTGTTAAAGACGGCCGGTGGGAAGTTGTCGGAGGCATGTGGATCGAACCGGACTGTAACCTTCCGAGCGGCGTTTCATGGGACAGGCAGATTCTTTATGCTAAATCGTATTTCAAGAAAAATCTCGGTGTCGATGTAACGCTAGGTTGGAACCCGGATTCTTTCGGCTATAACTGGAACATGCCGATGTTTTATCAGAATTCAGGCATCGATGCTTTTATTACACAGAAGATCGGCTGGAACGATACTAATGTTTTTCCTTACCGAGTATTCTGGTGGGAATCGCCTGACGGCTCGAAGATACTGTCTTACTTCCCGTTTGATTACGTGAACTCTATTACCCAGGCTTATCAACTGGTGGATTGGATGAGACAGTTTGAAGCTAATACCGGATTTAAAAAATTCATGATCCTGTTCGGAGTGGGTGATCACGGCGGCGGGCCTACAATAGGCATGATTGACAGAATCGAGCATCTTAAAACTCTCGATATATATCCCAGGATTCAATACGGCACTGCCGGGAATTACATTGATTGGCTTAAGTCTCAGGATTTATCAAAGCTTCCTGTTTGGGATGACGAGCTTTATCTCGAATATCACCGAGGCACTTTTACATCGCATGATAAGATTAAAAAGTACAACAGGCAGAGCGAGAATCTTCTTACCGAAACGGAAAAGTTTTCAACATTATCCATGATGCTCGGCGGCAAATATTTGTCTTCCGATATCGACGACGCGTGGAAATATACAATGTTTAATCAATTTCACGATATCCTTCCCGGCTCCGGCATCAGAGAGATCTACATTGATGCGATTGAAAAATATAAGAAGGTTAAAAAGATCGGAGATTTCGTCCTTAACGGCGCGCTTAATGAAATTAATAAGAACATTAATACTTCGAAAATAAAAACAGGTAAGCCTTTAACGGTTTTCAATCCTCTCGCCTGGGAAAGAACCGACATAGTAAAATTTACTCTGCCTGAGGGAGATCTTAAGGAATATAGAATTCTTAATTCAAACGGAAAAGAAATTCCTTCACAAATAGTAAAGATGGACAGGTTTACCGATGAGATTATATTCATTGCCGATAAAGTTCCTGCGTTGGGATATAAAACTTATATACTTGAAAAAGGAAAATCTTCGAAACAAAAAACTGCTTTGAAGTCGAGCGTAACTGAAATTGAGAACCAGTACTTCAAAGTAACGATAGATACTTCTACGGGATGGGTGAAGAGCATACTCGATAAGCAAAACGGAAAAGAAATTTTAACAGGCGAGGGAAATAAGCTGCAGCTTCTTGAAGACAAGCCGACGGCATGGGACGCGTGGAACCTCGGATTAACCGGAATGGAGTATCCGTCGCATTTTGTGAAAGCAGAACTTGCCGAATCCGGGCCAGTAAGAACCGTAGTTAGATTGTATAGAACATTTTTGAAACCGGGCGTAAGGAAAGATTATCCGACGCCTAATTTTCCTTCGTCATTCTTTACTCAGGATGTTATTCTTTACAACGGAATTGATCGTGTGGATTTTCAGACCGACGTCGACTGGTGGGAAGAACATACCATGCTCAAAGTTGCTTTCCCGGTCGCCGTGAATGATACCGAAGCTACTTACGAAATTCCGTACGGAACAATTCAGAGATCAACGCAGCGAAAAACAAAATGGGAAAAAGCGCGTTACGAAGTCCCGGCGGAAAAATGGGCTGATCTTTCAAGCGGCGGATACGGCGTTAGTCTTCTTAACAATTCTAAATACGGATACGATATAAAGGGCAGCGTAATGCGTCTTTCATTGTTGCGATCGCCCAAATATCCCGATCCGACGACGGATATGGGCAAGCATACAATCGACTATGCGCTTTATCCTCATTCCGGTGATTGGAAAGATGCTAACACTGTTAGAAGAGGCTATGAATATAATCAGCCTTTAATTGCCGCATTGAATTCAAAACACAAAGGCGAGCTTCCTGAAACCGAATCATTCATAAAATTAAGCGCTGATAATTTAATATTAACTTCAATGAAGAAGGCTCTGGATTCGAACGCGTGGATAATTCAATGGTATGAGTCGCAGGGAAAAAACACCAATGCCACACTTACATTGCCGAAAACGCCAAGGAAAGTTTTTGAATCAAATTTTATGGAAGCTGAGGGAAAGCCTTTGAAGTTTGAAGGTAATAAGGTTAAAGTGCATACGAAAAAATATTCGGTGACGACGATAAAAGTAATCTATTAATTTATTGTCCTTTTTATCTTCGACCAATAATAATAAACCGGAAGCCCAAGGCCGAGCATTATAATCCCCGCTGCGGCCTGTTCCGGTTTGTCTATCAACGTATTTATTACGAACCAAACCGCAACGGCGATAAAGAAAAGCGGAGTAAAAGGATAACCTAAAGTTTTATACGTTCTTTTTTCATCTGGGAATTTTATTCTAAATATAAAAACTGTAGCCGCGGCCAGCGCGAAAAAAATCCAATCAGTGAAAACTACATATGAAATAAGATTTTCAAATGTCCCCCAGAACAGCACCAGTATTACAGCCCACGCCGACTGAAGACTGATCGCGAGATGCGGTGTGTTGAACTTTGGATGTATTTTACTTACACCCTTGAAAAAGATACCGTCGTTAGCCATGGCATAATAAATTCTCGGAGCGGTTAAAGTATAAATTCCCGCAGTACCGAATGTCGATATGAATATTGCTAATGCGATTAATCCTCCGCCGACCGGACCGAGTACTGTTTTCACTGCTTCGGCAGCAACGCCGGGCGAATTGGCAATCGATGACGGAGTTAACAGAAACATATAAGCGACATTTATAGAAACGTAAATTGCCGTAACCAGCGCCGCAGCTATAATCATTGCGGCGGGAACATCTCTTCGCGCATCCTTTGCTTCTCCGGAAGTGTAAGTAGCGTGCTGCCATCCGCCGTATGACCACAGAACCCCTACCATCGCCACTCCTATTCCTCCTAAGCCGGTTACTCCGCTGAAAAGAGATGTTGAAAAATTCGTAATGTGGCTGCTGCCCAAAAGAAATCCGATTAAAATTACGCCGAAGATTCCAATCAGTTTAAGGACTGTAAAAAGATCGCTGAATAATCCTCCAATTTTAACGCCGTAAACATTAATTACAGTGAGTAAAAAAATTCCTGATACTGCAACCATCTTAATTCCGGCCGGACCGAGATGAACGAAGTATCCGAGGTAAGTCGCGAATGCAACACTTAACGCTGCGATGCCTCCTGTGTTTACAACAAGAAGGTATGCCCAGCCGTAGAGAAATCCCGCCAGATTTCCGTAGC
>JBJKTB010000160.1:0-7006 GCA_046703345.1 Ignavibacteriaceae bacterium | reverse complement strand
GATACAGACTGCTCAATTTAATATATTTCGGCGGCTTCGCTTTCTTTTTTTACCTTTATATGTTTAAAAATTTTAAAGTTAAAAAGATAATTCTGTGCGGCGGATTTATCGCGGCAGGTTTGATCTTTCTTCTTCTTTCGCCTTTGCTTGGATATTCCACCACTTTCAGCAGACTTGACAGCGAACTAAGCAAAAAAATAGTTACTCCTCATTTTATAATACATCTTCCGCCGGATGCTGATAAAAAACTGACGGAGGCTATAGTTTTATATCATGAATATGATTACGCCGAACTGAAGAAATTCTTCGGCTACGATTTCGGAAGCAGGATAAATTCTTATTTATTTCAAAACGATGAACAAAAGAAGAAACTGTTCGGCAGCGCAAACGCTGACGTTGCAAAACCGTGGCTTCACAGCGTATTTCTTTCTTATAAAGATTACGACGATATATTAAAGCATGAGCTGGCGCATTGCTACTCATCAAAGTTCGGGACCGGAATATTTAAAGTCGCGGCAGGGTTAAACCCATCAATGATAGAAGGCATAGCGGTGGCAGCCGATCCGGTGTACGGCGATAATACTATAGATTATATGGCTGCGCTGGCCTACAACAACGGCTACAAGGTTAATCTTAAAAACCTTTTTACAGGATTTAATTTCTTCGGGGAGACTTCGTCTCTTTCCTACATTTATTCGGGTTCATTCACTAAATATATTATTGGGCGTTTCGGGATCCGCAACTACGAAGTTTATTATCCTTCAGGAAATTTTTTGAAAGCATTCGGCACAAAGATCGATCCGGTGCTGAAAGATTATTATGCGTTTTTAAGCAGGATAAAAACTAAAGAACAAAAAGCAAAGGCTGATTATTATTTCGGCAGAAAGTCAATCTTCTACAAGGTGTGTCCGCGTTTTGTTGCCGACAGGCTTCAAACAGCATGGAATGAATATTACAGCGGAAACTATTCGTCTGCCGCCGGGATGTTTAAAAACATTCTCGGCACAACAGACAATTATTCCGCGATAACCGGTTACGCCGAGTGCCTTCTTAAATCGGGCAGGGGAGAAGAATCTGAAAATTTTATGCTGAAATTCATGCCGTCTTTTGTTAATACGGCATATTATTATAACCTGGAATTCAAACTCGCCGATATTTACGCGTTGGATTCAAAATTTAACAAAGCTGATTCGCTTTACGGCGTTCTGATAAAACAGAATCCAAATCTTGCGCTAAATTACCTGGCCAAATTGAGGACAGTATTAATAAGTAAGGACTCACTCATTGTTCCATATCTTAACGGAAACGATTTCGATAAATACAATATCCTAACTTCTTTAAATTCCGATACAATTCATTACAGTTCAGTACCTGTGATGATAGATCTGGCAAATGCTTTTGATGCCGATTATCGGATAGTAATGAGAAATTTCCGGAATAATTTTAACGTTAAAAGTTTTTACGCGGGCTACGCCGCCTACAGACTTTCGAAATACATGGCCGCTAATATGGATCTTGAAGGAGCGGAGAGGGCTGCCGGAAATTCTTTACTTTCTCCGGAAGATGAAAATTTAAAAGATATTATGATTGCCAACCTAACGCGGATTAAATGGTTCAACTCCAATGCTGCGGTTTACCTAAAAAATTTTAAGAATTAAACGGAGGAAACATGACCGGCGTGCCTGAAAACTCCGATACACTTTACGGCAAAGCGATAGCTTATTTTCTCGGATTCATCTCTTTTGTACTTTTCGTCTACATATTGATGGCTCTTAAGAAAATACTCATTCCGGTTACAATCGCTATTTTTCTTACTTTTCTTTTCCATCCTCTGATGGAATATTTTAAGAAGAAACTCAAATTCCCAAAGTGGCTATCACTCATCTTAATTCTTATATTTATTTTCGGAGTGTATTATCTGATCGGGCTTATGGTTGCGGCAAACTTCGGAAATTTCACAGACAAACTTCACACGTATTCGGCAAACCTTGCCGTATTTCTTCAGCAGCTTCTTGATCCTTTCAATATTACCGTAAAAGAACTCGGCCAGATGATGAATTTCAGGGTCGAGCAGTTTAATTTCAATTCAGTGTTCGAGAGTCTTTTCAAAACAGGAATACTGCAGAATATATTTTCATCGTTCTCTTCGATGCTCGGCGATTTTTTCATATCGATGATCTTCTGGGTTTTTATGATTATGGGTAAAACAAAATTCGAAGAGAGACTGAAGAGCGCATTTGACGGAAAAGGTGATCTGATAGAGTCATATATCTTCTCATTTAATACGCAGCTTCAGTCTTACATTACAATTAAGACAATCACAAGTTTTATAACCGGTACAATAGTTACAGTAATATTATGGATTTACGGCATTGACTTCGCGATTTTTTGGGGACTTCTAACTTTTATATTAAATTTCATACCTAACATTGGATCAATTATAGCAACGCTCTTCCCGATTATAATTTCATTTTTGGAATACGGGTTCGGGGTCAGAACCGTGTCATTATCCGTGCTTCTGATATTAAATCAGAACATCATCGGTAATTTAATTGAACCTCACTACATGGGGCGGCAGATGGATTTAAGTCCCGTGTTTGTTCTCTTCTCGCTTATATTCTGGGGCTGGGTTTGGGGAATAGCAGGGATGTTCCTTTCCGTGCCGATAGCGGCGGCCGTGAAAATTTTTGCCGGCAGTGTGGAGCCGCTTAAACCGATAGCGGTTATAATTGGAAGGAAGGCCGTTGAAACGGTAAAAGAAAATGCCTAGATAATTAAGCAGGAAACAATAAATATTATTGAAAAGAAAAACTACAGCAGATGGATTTTGAGAAAAAATTAAATGAATTGCCTTTCCTTGCAGAAGCATCGAAGGTTTCGGAAAAACTTAATTCAGAAATTTTTATAGTCGGCGGATTCATACGTGATTTAATTTTAGAGCGCAAAAAGAAAGAGATCGATTTTTTAGTATTAGGCGACGGACCCGCATTCGCTGAGGAATATGCGCGGCAGCTTGGGGCAGGCAACGTATCTATTTTCAGAAATTTCGGGACTGCGCATTTTAAGTACAACGACTATGATCTAGAATTTGTGGGCGCGAGACGCGAATCTTATTCAAGGCAAAGCAGGAAGCCCGAAGTCACATCCGGAAGTTTTAAGGATGACATCTCGCGAAGAGATTTTACAATAAATACGCTGGCTGTTTCTTTAGTAAAAAAAGATTTCGGGAAACTTATAGACACATACAACGGATCAGCGGATATTGAAAACAAGCTGATACGAACACCGCTAGATCCTGAGAAGACATTCGACGACGATCCATTGAGGATTATGCGCGCCTTCAGATTCGCTTCCCAGCTCGATTTCAAGATTGACGAACGGGTTTTTGATGCCGCAGGCAGAATGAAGGAAAGGCTGAAGATCGTCTCTCAGGAGAGGATTACTGACGAGTTCCTAAAAATACTTTCTTCGCCGGTACCTTCAATCGGAATTAAATCGTTATACGAATCGGGAGTACTGGGGATTATATTTCCGGAGGTAGCGAATCTTGCCGGTGTTGATCAGATAAACGATTTTCATCATAAAGACGTTTTTCTTCACACATGTATTGTAGTCGACAATATTTCCAGAGCATCCGAAAACGTATGGCTGAGGTTCGCAGCGCTGATGCACGATATAGCCAAGCCTCAGACGAAAAAATTTGTTGAAGGAGCAGGCTGGACGTTCCACGGGCATGAGGAAATAGGCGCCAGGATGATGAAGCAGATCTTCAGAAAATTAAGACTGCCCCAGAATAAACTGGAATACGTTCAGAAACTTGTAAGGCTTCATCTCCGTCCTATAGCTTTGGCAAAAGACGAGGTAACCGATTCGGCGATAAGAAGGCTGATTGTTTCGGCGGGGGAAGACCTTGAAGATTTGATTACGCTCTGCCGGGCAGACATAACCAGCAAGAATGCGGACAAAGTATCCAAGTATCTGGATAATTACGAACGGGTGATGCGTAAAGTTTGGGAAGTTGAGGAGAAAGACCGGCTGCGTGCGTTCCAGTCGCCGGTAAGAGGCGAGGAGATAATGGAGGTATGCAAGATCCCGCCTTCGAAGAAGGTAGGCGAGATCAAATCGGCAATAGAGGACGCCATACTTGACGGCAAGATAGGCAACAATTACGAAGAAGCGTTTCAGTTCCTTTTAAAGATTAAGGATCAGTATTTAAATTAGAGCAGGTTTAGAATATTTAATGAAAGGCAGGGGGGCTCGAGCATAATACTTTCCTAGGCTTTCGGCGGTTCCCGCAAATATTTTCCGGTAGGTATTTTTACATCCGATAATATTTGTGCTTGCTTATAAACCGTTTATCAATTTATACGACCGTTTATAATTAAAACTTCAATAATATAGCTTATATAGATATTTTTGTACTGGCTTTAATTGAAATACAAACAATTGTAATAAAATAAGTTGCTTCATCTTGTGTAACATTAATAGCGAAGCGTTTGTCTAACGGGAAATCAAAATAAATAATTATACGGGAGTTAATGATGCGTCTATTCTTAAGTATTGTTTTTGTGCTTAGCCTGTCGCTCTACGCCTACGGGCAGAATGAGCTGACTTTGGAACAAGCCGTCAAGATCGCATTGCAGAGAAACACAACATTGCAGAAAGCGGAGAACAACATGAAAGTATCCGAATCCAATGTTAAATCGGCAGTAGGTAATTTTTTACCCAGCTTAAGTGCATCAGGCGGATGGAACTGGTCGCGTCAGATTTCCGCAGGGGGTACTATTAACTTCGGAAACTTCGTATTCAATAATCCTACAACGGTAACGGAGAGCAGGAACTATAACGCCAGCGTAAATACAAACTGGACACTGTTCGACGGACTTTCAAATTTCGCAGGATTATCGCAGAGCAAGAATCAATTAAAATCTGCTGAACTGGCTCTTGAGAATTTAAAACAGCAGATAGTATTTCAAACAGTCAGCTATTACTATACTGTGGTAAACGATCAGCAGCTAATGAAGGTAAAGGAAGACAACGTTGCATGGAACAAGAGGAATTTAGAGACTATAGTGGAAAGGAACAAACTTGGTGCGGTTACGCTGGCGGATGTATACCAGCAGCAGGTACAGGAAGGTCAGGCCGAACTCGATCTAATAACGGCCAAGAACAACCTAGAAACCGCGAAGAGCAATTTACTTTATTATCTAGGGCTTGATGTACTAGGTAATTATACTTTTTCCGATTCGTTAACCACTAAAGAACTTGGTGAATTAAGCAAAAGTCCTTCCGCCCAGTATGAGGATATAGGCGCACTTGTTAAAAAAGCTTTAAATGAGAGGGCCGACTATCAGAGCGCGCTATATAATTTAGCCAGCGCAAAGAACGGTGTTACCATGGCGTGGTCTGGAAATCTTCCTACATTGAGTGCCAGCGGAAGCTACAGCTTGAGGGCCAATACACTCGGCGATCTTTCCAAGAATAGAACATACTACGTAGGGTTATCGTTAAACATTCCGATATTCTCCGGCTTCAGTGTAGAGAATAGAGTAGAGATGGCGCGAGTATCAGAGATGAACGCGCAGGTTGATTTGGATGATCTCAGAAGAACTATTAAGCAGAATCTGCAGCAGACCTACCTTAATATGCAGGCGGCCGAAAAAGGTCTTGAGGTTAGCAAGAGAAACGTAGAAGCCGCTACTGAGAACAAAAAAATCGCTGAAGAAAAGTATGCTTTGGGTTCGGGCACGCTGCTGGATGTTCTAATCGCAAACTCCAATTATACAACAGCCCGTACTAATTATATAAATGCCGAATTCCAATATGTAGTTCTGAACGAACAGCTTAAATACTACATCGGCGTTCTGGATTACAAGAAATACGAATAAAATTTAATATAGGAGAATAAATCAAATGGCTAACGGAAAACAAAAAAAATCCAAGAAGAAGGTAATCATATTTTCCGCCATAGGAGTGCTGGTAGTAGCGCTTATACTCATAGCAATACTTGGAGGCAACAGAGATGAAATAATACCTGTACAAGTAGAGAAAGTTGTAAAGCGGACAATAACCCAGAGCGTAACCGCCACCGGTACGCTGGATCCGGAATTTAAGGTAGTAATAGTGCCCGAGGTAACCGGCGAGATAGTCAACCTTCCTATAAAGGAGGGACAGCAGGTTACAAAAGGCGAGCTTCTTATGAAAATTAAATCGGATACTTATCTGGCGCAGGTTGAGCAGTCAAAGGCGCAGATTAACGGCGCACAGGCAACTCTGATGCAGCGCAAAGCGGAATTGGACAAAGTTACAGCCGATTACAACAGATCGAAAGAACTCCACACTAAGAATCTAGCCAGCGATTCCGACCTTGAAACCGCAAAGAGTAATTATCTTTCGGCAAAAGCCGCATACGAAGGAGCAAAAGCGCAGATTGCACAGATGGAAGCTGCTCTTAAAGTCCAGACTGATCAGTTAAGCAAAACTACAATATATTCGCCGATGAACGGTACCGTCAGTCAGCTGAACGTTCAGCTCGGCGACAGAGTATTGGGAAGCTTCTACAGTCAGGGTACAAACGTAATGACCGTTTCCGATTTAAGAAGCATGCTTGCAGTTGTTGACGTGGATGAAAACGACGTGGTGCTGCTTTCCGTAGGCGACACGGCAAGGATAAAAATTGACGCATACGGCGACAAAGTATTCAGAGGAATTGTATATAAGATCGGCAATAATGCAATAAGCAGCGGTACCGGAACTCAGGAGCAGGTTGTTAACTTTGAGGTGAAACTTAAATTTATCGACTTCGATCCCGGATTCAAGCCCGGAATGTCGTGCAACGCAAGAATAGAGACGAAGACGATCCCCAACGTATTAAGCGTACCGATCCAAAGCGTAACGGCAAGGAACGCAACGGAAATGCCGCAGGCGAGTGAAGCCGAAGCCTCGGGCAATTCGAACGCTTCGACCAAGAAAAAGGAATCTGCCGAAAAATTGAAAGAGATTGTAT
>JBJKTB010000159.1:0-6974 GCA_046703345.1 Ignavibacteriaceae bacterium | reverse complement strand
AGCACTAATTGATCTGTACCTCTGCCTATGTTGTTGCCGGCAATTGCGTATGCCGTATCGTGAATTATAACCGAGCCGCTGTAAGAAATCGAGTTGATCATAGGCCTGCTGTTTATATCAAATCCTACAGTAGGATAGCTGATAGGACTGTGAATAATCTGCCCCTCTTTAACCTGTATGTTGATGGGAATTCCCGGACCTATGTTAAAAAAATCGCCGTTAACCGCGCCGATTACTTCGTGTCCGGTACGGCTGTTGCGTTCGGCCATTGAGCTTACGGTTTCCTGCCCGATATAGTGGCCTTGTCCCTTGGCTGTCTCAATAGAGTTATACGGCTTCTTAAGTTCTACTTTACGCACGTTAATGCTCCATGGTACCGCCGGCGCAATAATTTTCATGTAAGTCATTCCTGTGCCAACCGGAGTTGTAAGCACCGTATCGAATGAGGTCTGAGCTTTAAGCGTCGAAATTATAAGGAGGGAAAATGATATCAGTAGAAATTTCTTCATAACTGAAACTACCTTTCTTTTTAAGCATTGAGAAAAAGTGAATTCTGCTTTTTCATTTTATCTTAAAACCGCGAAGCCTTGCAAACTTATTTTTACATTATCGTTTCATTCTAAATTTATAGATTCCTGGCTTTAAATTAAAACTTTACGGATTAAAAAAAGGTAAAATTATTTTATGCATTATCGTGAATATTTTTATACTGAAGTATTCGGCTCTTAACGACATTTCATCCCCAAATTCAAGATTTCCCGACCATCTTAATAATGACGCAAATGAGTCATTGCTACTGCGGAATATCAAAATTAAATTAGTCGGAAACCGGCGTTTATTATTTAATAAACCGGCAAATCTATTTTCTAAACTGTGCTGTTTTAAGAGGGGCATCATTGCTTAAAATCATCCGACTATTAATCAATAAGATTCGATTTATTTTTCAAACATGGAGGTACTATGTCGTTAAGAAAATCGGCGTATGTAGTTTTTATTATTATATCCGCGGTCCTCTTCTCAACCGCAGATGGTCAGCAAAACCACAGATCGGCAGTAATTTATGATGGATTCAACAAAATAAGCAAAAGAATAACAGCGGGAAATTCTTTCGCCGTTCCGGTTCATAATAATACTGCGTTCGCTACTACAGTCTATACTTTCGGCGACCTCACCGTCTTCTCATATTTCGACAATACTTCCATTACGGTTTACGATAAGTACAATTCGGTAAAGGCTACTGCCACGCTGGGTGCGGATACAATGTTTACTATTAAGCCGGGAAGCGGTATTTACAGAGTAGAGGGCAACAAGACTTATACTGTGCTTGTCGGAGATGCAGTTTCACAATCGACCAACGGATATTTTGCCGTTGATGAGGCTGGCAGAGGCTTATCAACAAAGCTTAATACCTGGATGATGAAAAGTTCTTATTTATACGATGATTTTATTGTATTTGCCTATCAAAATAACACCGGGTTTACGGTAAAGAATCTTGAAACCGGCGAGCTTATTTACGCCGGAACTCTTAATAAGGGAGAGCATTATTCATTCAGGGACGCAGGCAAAGTACCTTTCGCTACTCCGCTGCAGGTTACAGCCACTCAGCCCGTGTCGGCGCTTTCTTATACCGATCAGGATTATTACGTTCCGTCAAGCAACGGCACTTTTACCGGTACACTGTTCTACGGCCACTCATCTTACAACGGATACTGGACGAACAGTATTACCGTTACATCTTACGCGGATAACAACAACATTAGCATTTTGAACAGCGTAACCGGCGAAACTATTAATTCTTATACGGCGCAGAAAGGACAGGTGCACACCGAATCCATTAATACTCCGACATACTGGACTGTGACTTCGACCTATCCCGTGTCGGCGGCAAATATACCTTTCGCCGGCTGGTCGGGTAATTATTATTATATGACACGGGCAATTGACGAATCAGGCAAAGGATTCGGGAAATTATTTTATGTGCCTACAATCGGCAGCAGAATTGATGTTTTTTCGTTCGATCCGTCTAACAGCGTTTCTATCACAGAACTCGG
This sequence comes from Ignavibacteriaceae bacterium, assembly GCA_046703345.1. Classification (GTDB taxonomy): domain Bacteria; phylum Bacteroidota; class Ignavibacteria; order Ignavibacteriales; family Ignavibacteriaceae; genus FEN-1297. The sequence goes on along the minus strand of JBJKTB010000159.1, from coordinate 4,923 downwards.
CTTGTACGACTCATTCCCTTATGCGTCTGCTAATAAGAAATGGGAAGGGACGCTTCAGGAAGGCGAAAGCTATAACTTCTACTCCACTTCAGGAAAATATGTTTACCTTATAGAAGGAAGCGGTAATTTGTCTGTACTTCAAAGCAACGGCGGAGCGGGCGCCGATTTTATGCCGCTCGCTTATTCGCTCGACTATCCCGATTTGGCAATCTCTTCCTCTGATATCAGCTTCTCCAAAGCCGACAGCCTTCTTATGCCGGGAGATAAAATTAATATTACCGTTACAGTCCATAATTTCGGAAGCGTTAATGCGGCTAACGTTAATTTTATAGCTTATGAGGGAGATCCGGATGCCGGCGGCAACGCCCCTCCGGTAGGAAGCGGAATAATTTCTTCCATCTCACCCGGCGGCAGCGGCTCCAAATCTTTTTCTTATACCGTGCCTACTCAGCCCGAATACCGCAGCATAGTAGTTAAAATAGATCCCAATAATGCGGTTACCGAATCGAACAAATCAAATAATAAAGCCCAGCGCTCGCTTAAGCCGAATAATGAACTGCTTCCGCCTTTAGCGGTATCCGTTACGGCGCCTAACAGCTTAGCTCTCAGCGGCGGTCTGCTTTCACCCAATCCGTTCAATGTAAAATATGATATCTTCAATACGGGTACTGTCGCGTCCGATAACGTCTCAGTTAAACTTGAACTTTTCAACGGATTAACCTTGAACTCAGGTTCTCTTACTCAAGCAGTAGGACAGATTGCTGGTAACGGCTCGGCGCGAGTGGAATTTCAGATTAAAGCTGACCCTAACGTCTCAGGCTTCAATTTTTATAAAGCCACAATAAGTTCATCAAACGCGCCGACAAAAATAATAAACCGCGCTATAAATGTTCCCGACGCCGTCGCGCCGGCAGCTCCTTTATCTTTTAAAGGCACGGCGGGAAACGGCGGTAGCGCTTCCTTCACTTGGACGGCTAATACAGAAGCAGATCTGGCAGGCTATATGCTGTTCTACAGCATCGACGGCGTTAACTGGAACGCAGCCGGCGCCGACCAGGGCAGCTCGCCTATACTAATACTCAATTCGAACAGTTTCTCTATCAGCGGTTTGCCTCTTTCCGACCCCAACGGAACGGATTACTGGTTCGTACTTAAAGCGTTCGACAGCTCAAATAATATAAGTGCGGAAAGCAATATCGTAAAATTAAATTTGGCCTCATCTTCTACTATTCAGGAAATAGTTTTTTACGGCAACAGCGCATTCCTGTATAATGTAAAAGACGCCGAGGGATACGTGACAGGTCCTAACAACTATAACGATTTGGGTAAATATGAGCGCATAGATATATCCGGCACAAAAACACTTAAAGAAATAAGAATTTATTTCGGAGATAAAACTATAAACGGCACCGCTGATAATATAAATGTTGTTGTAAGAAATGCAGATGCCGGCGGCGCACCCGCAGAGCTGCTTTATAATATACCGACTACAACCGATCAGATAGACACATCAAATCCAGCGGTTAATTACAATTCATATCAAATCCCGTCAGGCTTAAATTTAAGCGGCAAATTCTTCATTGGAGTTGAATGGGATTCCACCATTAATGATCAGTTCGGCATTGTATGTGATTCCAGCGGAGAAGGCGAGGGATTGAAGCGGGCCTGGGAAAAATGGAACGACGGAACCTATCACGATATACTTACTTCATGGCAGGGCCTTGACATTGACCTGTGGATAGCCGCAGTATTTTCAAACGTAACTGAAGTTGAAAAAGATAATAACCCGGTCCCTTCAAAATATATTCTTTCTCAGAACTATCCGAATCCTTTTAATCCGTCTACAAGGATTAAATATGAAATAGCCGAACGCGGCTATGTTACTTTAAAGGTATATGATATGCTCGGCAGAAATGTCGCAAGTCTGGTAGACGGTGAAAGGCCCGCAGGAATTTATGAAGCAGCATTTGACGGCTCGGGCTTAAGCACCGGAATTTATTTCTATAAACTTCAGGTTTATGATCGTAACAATCCTTCTCTGAAGGTTTACGGCGCTACAAAAAAATTGATACTTATAAAATAGAAAACATTTCGTTAATTTGAGCAGGCCGTTAGTTATCTAACGGCCTTTTTATTATAAATCCGCTTATTTCACCTTATTTTAAGCATCACAGCGTATATTCTTTGAATTTGAATTACTTCCTTTTTTAGGTAAATTTGTGTTTAATTTTTAAAAATTCGAAGAACGACTATGCGCTACCCCTATTCCGAAATCGAGTCTAAATGGCAGAAATACTGGGAAGATAATAAAGTTTATAAAACCGGTCTTCAGAACACTGCGGAAAAACTATACACGCTCGTAATGTTTATCTATCCTTCGGGAGCAAAGCTTCATTGCGGACACTGGTATAATTACGGTCCTACCGACTCCTGGGCAAGATATAAGAAGTTGAAAGGCTTTAACGTATTCGAACCGATGGGCTACGACGCTTTCGGTCTGCCGGCTGAGAATTACGCAATAAAAACCGGCATTCATCCCTACGACAGTACGATGACGAATATTAATGATATACGCAGCCAGCTTAAACGTATGGGATGCATGTACGACTGGGATGCCGAGCTGATGACATGCGTGCCCGAGTATTATAAATGGAATCAGTGGCTCTTCCTTCAGCTTTACAAGAAAGGACTGGCGTACAGAAAGAACGCTCCTGTTAACTGGTGCCCTAACGATAAAACCGTTCTCGCTAATGAACAGGTTCAGGCGGACGGCACATGCGAAAGATGCGGAACTCTTGTTATACAGAAAAACCTCACCCAGTGGTTCTTTAAAATAACAGATTATGCCGATCAGCTGCTTAGCGGCCTGGAGACTATCAACTGGCCCGAAAAAACAAAGCTAATGCAGCGCAACTGGATAGGCAGAAGCACCGGTACCGAAGTTAAGTTCAAGGTTGAAAACAGCGGCGAAGAAATTACGGTCTTTACCACAAGGCCCGACACGCTTTTCGGCGTAACTTATGTCGTGGTCGCTCCCGAACACCCGATGGTCGGAAGAATAACCAAGCCGGAATTCAAAGCGGGCGTCGACAGCTACATTGAGTCGGTAAGAACTTTAACCGAAATTGAAAGAACTTCCACAATAAAAGAGAAGACGGGCGTACCGACCGGAGCGTACGCTATTAACCCGGTCAACAATGAAAGGGTTCCTATCTGGATTGCGGATTACGCGCTTCTTACTTACGGAACAGGCTGCGTTATGGCCGTGCCGGCGCACGACGAAAGAGACTTCGAGTTCGCTACCAAGTTCGATCTTCCTATCCGCAAAGTTATTCTTCAGCCGGGAACCAAAGCCGAAGATAATCTCGCATCTGCTTTTACCGAAGTGGGCGCATTGATAAATTCGGGCGACTTCAACGGAATCAAATCGGATGATGCGATTGATAAAATAAGCGACTTTCTTGAAAAGAATAATCTCGGAAAGAGAAAGGTTAATTACAGGCTGCGCGACTGGCTGATCTCGCGCCAGCGTTACTGGGGCACTCCTATACCGGTTATTCACTGCCCAAGCTGCGGTGAGGTACCTGTGGAAGAAAAAGATCTTCCCGTAGAACTCCCGTACGATGTCGAGTTCAATCCCGGAGGCGAATCTCCTTTAACGTCCAACGAAAAATTTATGAACGTCAAATGCCCGAAATGCAGCGCCGATGCCAAGCGAGATCCAGATACAATGGATACTTTCGTCGACTCTTCATGGTATTATTTCAGATATCTGAATCCTAAATTCTCCGAAGGCGCTTTCGATACCAAGCTTAGCGATGACTGGGTTCCGGTGGATATGTACGTTGGCGGCGCGGAACATGCTACTATGCATCTTCTTTACGCAAGATTTATTCACAAATTTTTAAGGGATCTCGGCTACACAAAATCTGACGAGCCGTTCTCAAACCTTATTCATCAGGGCACAATTACAAACCAGGGCGCTAAGATGTCCAAATCCAAGGGCAACGTGGTTAATCCGGATGAGTTTACTTCCAAGCTCGGCTCCGACGTTTTCAGGCTCTACCTAATGTTCATGGGTCCATATGAGCTCGGCGGCGACTGGAGCGATAAAGGAATTACCGGCACCGACAGATTCGTACAGAGATCTTACGAGCTTTTTACAAATTATAAAGACGCACTGAAAAACACTTCCCGTAAAGAGAAATTCGAAATCTCCGCTTTATCTGAACAGGAAAAATCCGTTTACAGAAAGATAAATCAGACAATCAAGAAATACGACGAAGAGCTTAACAATTTCAGGTTTAACACTGCAATAGCTTCGCTGATGGAACTGCTTAACGAGCTTAATAAAAATCTTTCCGAATGTTCGGCCGATCTTCAAGCTTATACTCTTGAAAGGTTCGGAGTTCTTTTAGCGCCCGTGGCTCCGCATCTCGGCGAAGAATGTCTAAATATGATTGGACGTGAGGATTCGATATTCGTAAATACCGTTTGGTTTGAACCTGATAAGGATGCGCTGGTAGAGGATACCGTAAACATCGCAGTACAGGTTAACGGCAAATTAAGGGACACCATAGCCATGCCTACAGACAGTTCTCAGGATACGGTAAAGAAAGCGGTATTCGAGGACGAGAAAGTAGTTAAGCATATTGAAGGTAAAACTATAGTCAAAGAAATTTTCGTTAAAAATAAAATTTACAACATCGTAGTTAAGTAAAATTTAAGGAGCCCCGGTCTTCTTTTAAAAATATTATTTTGCGGTGTTAACTTAATCATCGGAACAGGAAATCTATTTATGCTGGATTTAAAATTTATACGCGAGAACCCGGAACTTGTAAAGCAGGGAGTAGAAAATAAAAATGAAAAAAGCAGGGTTGATGAAATACTTGCTTTAGACGAGAAGAGAAGAAATTTAATCTC
>JBJKTB010000158.1:0-5706 GCA_046703345.1 Ignavibacteriaceae bacterium | reverse complement strand
ACGCGTCTTCACTAATAATACCAGGCATTTATAAATACGTCCGAAGAAATCATTTAATCATCTTCCTCGTCTTTTTCGCCTTTTTCACCCTTTTCATTTTCGTTTTCGGCGGAGGACTTAATAAGTTTGCCCGATTTATTAAATACTATTTCGTGAGATCTGCCGTTTTTTTCAATACCAAGTTCGTAAGTTAATTTTTTTCCGCTGGTTACTTTTTCGGCTCTAGTTAATTTATAGCCTTTATATTTTAACTTCAGCGTCTTGGTGACCCCCAACGGAAGTTCGCTTTCGGGAATTGTCTCTTCAACTTCGGCAATTTTTCCGTTATGCTCAATTAAGAGATCTATATGTTTCGTTCCTTCCATGCTCTCGATCTCATAATAATGATGACCGTTTTCGGATTCGATACTGGTTCCCTTGATTTCCGCTTTAGGATATGCCTTGTGGAAAGCTGAAAGCACTTTTGCCGGGACCTGCTTTTCGCTTATCTTTTTGTCCTGCGCGTTAACCGTAACAGCCGCAGCCGTAAAAACAATTATTAAAGTTAAATAAATAAAAACTGCTTTTCGTTTCATCTGATTCTCCCGTTTTTTTATTGGAAATAATTATTACGGGACAAATTTACAGCGATATTATGAAATCAAGATGAAAGCGGAATGGATTTTACATCTCCATCAAAAAATGTAAAATAAAAATCCCGGTTAAGCAGGATTTAGAGCGGATGAAGTGGTTAATCATTGGGCGCTGATTTAATGATTTCTCCGCCTGCTGAACCGGGACAAAAAATTTGGATAATTTGTTCCTATTTTGAAACCGGAAGTTTTTTATCTTTCCAGTCTCTTTGAAAATCATGGGGCAGATATAGGACTTTTAAATTTTTAAATCCCATTTCACTTAAAGTTTTAAAAGCCGGGCGCACATTAGGGCAGTCGCTCCATCCGCAGCAGCCGCAGTAAACTACAATATCTTTTTTCTTATTAACTTTCTTGACCGCGTCTTTTAAACGGGCTATACCCTCAGTTCTTGAAGCCGGGCCGGCATATACGGCTCCGGGAATATGCCCCTGGTTATATAAGATATCAAAGCCTACCTGTATTATCAGCGGTTTCTTAGCCGCAGGCTCTTTCATCTGCTTCAAAAGTTCATCGGGAGTAATAACTTGCTTTACGCTCCAAGGATCTGAGGAAGAAACTGCTTGTAATTTTTGTTTTACTTCTTTGATATCTTTTTTTACGCCGGTTATGGATGACGTCTGACCGAACGAAAAAGATGTGAATAAAATTATTGCCAGAAAGGATGCATAAGTTGAGATTCTTTTGAGAAGAGGATACATTGGTCTAACCTGTCTATTTTTTATCAAATATTATCATTTAACTTAAAATTGAAGCTAATTAAATGCAATTCAGATAATGGAGCATTTAACGGGGAACACATTCGCGTAGATTTTTTTCATCCTTCTATAGGAAGAGTAACTTTAAAAACCGCACCTTTATCTTTTTTATTTTCAGCGCTAATTGTTCCCCCGTGCATTTCTACAATCTCTCTGGCAATCGCAAGTCCCAATCCGCTGCCGGTAATTTCAGCCCTTATCTCGTTGGATCTGTAAAATCTGTTGAAGATATTGGGAAGGTCCTCAGGAGGAATGCCTATCCCTTCATCCTCCACAGACACTTCAACTGAGGCGTTCTTAATTTTTTTGAGCTTTATGAATATGCTTCCGCCGCTTGAAGAATATTTAACCGCGTTATCAAGAAGATTTATAAAAACGCTCTTCAATTTTTCCCTGTCGCCGTATAACTCTATTTCTTCGAAGACCGAAAGATCAAGCCTTATATTTTTCATGGCGGCAGCCGAGTTAATAGACTGCACGCATTCTAAGAGCAGCTCGTCTGCTCTGAAGGAACGCAAATTCAGGTTATCGCCAGATGCATCAAGACGCGCAAGCATGAGCAGAGAATTTGTAAGCGATGTGAGTTCGCCTATCCCGGAGAGTACAGTATTTATACTTTCTTCCGCAGCCTGATCAGTTATTCTTTTCCTGGTTAATTCCAGCTCAGTCTGCATTATAGTTAATGGAGTTTTTATTTCGTGGGATGCGTTTGCGACAAATTCCTTCTGGCGCTTGAATGCGCTATCTATTCTTCCGATCATTTCATTTAAAGTCTCACCGAGATTTCTCACTTCGTCTCTGGCCGCAGGAAGCTCGAGCCTTCTGCTCAAATTCTTACCAGAAATTTTTCTCGCGGTCTCGGTCATCCTTGTTATGGGCTTGAACGCCGCCTTTGTAATAAAGTATGCGGCTACACCGGTTAACAAAAGTCCGAGCGGAATGATAATAAGAAAGAGATAAAACAGCCGGTCGAGATCTTCGAATGTATCTTTCATCGAAGCCGCCGTCTCCAGAACATAAACCGAATCCTGCTCCGTTTCCATTTTTGACCAATAAATTCTGTACTTTCTTCCGCCAAGCCGCCTGCTCTCGAAAATTGATCTCTTCTCGGAAATCTCCGCAGACTTTTTCATAGGAGAATCATAAAGCAGACTGTCTTTCAGCACGTTTCTTCCGTCAGGCCCGAACAGCTGGTATCTTACGCATTTCAATCCCTCAGCATGGATTGAGGCAATTTCTCGGGGATTTAACCCGGGCATTTCTCCGAGCTCTTCTTCTATCTCCGACTGAAGAGAAACGGCATAGCTTTTAAGATTAGCATCCAGTTTAGTAAACGCCGCCCTTTTCACGCTGTGATAAATCACCACCGAAAATCCAGTCAGCATAAGGCCGAAGACCAGGGTATAAGCGAATATCAGTTTTGACTTTATTGTAAACATCTAGGATTCTCTCTCGGAAAAAATATAACCCGCGCCGCGCACGGTATGAATGAGAGGCTTGTCGAATCCCTTATCTATTTTCTGCCGGAGAAATTTAACAAACGACTCTATTACGTTGCTTCTCGGATCGAAGTTCATATCCCACAGATGCTCGGAGATGGTTTCCCGGGATAGTATTCTATCGGGATTAAGCATAAACAATTCAAGCAGCGCAAACTCCTTCGCGGTTAGCGAGATCTCCTGTTCGCCGCGGAAAGCGGTATGGGTATTTAAATCCAGGCGTATGCCGAACTTATCTATAACCGAAGACCTGAGATCGCTCCTTCGTCTAGTTAAAGCTCTTATACGTGCCAGCAGCTCGCCGAAATGAAAAGGCTTGGGAAGATAATCGTCGGCGCCGGTGTCTAGTCCTTTGATCTTATCTGAAACATCGTCAAGCGCGGTCAGCATTAAGATCGGCGTTAGAACTTTGCTTCTTCTCAGGTTTTCACAAGTTTTAAATCCGTCCTGCTTGGGAAGCATAATATCGAGAATAATAACGTCGTAGTCGTTAATCTCGGCAAGCTCCTCCCCTTTCACACCGTCGCCGGCAACGTCTACGGCATAAGCCTCCTCACGGAGTCCGCGGCTTACTGCAGCCGCAATTTTTTTATCGTCCTCTATTAGTAAAACTCTCATGGTTTTCTCTACAGTTAAATATAGTTTTAAAATATGAAAACCAGGTGAAAGGGAAATTTTAAATCATGGGATTTGTTCAGGCCGGCTCATTTCATCAGTCTGGTCGCATTAAGTATCGCAAGAACAGCTACTCCCATATCGGCGAAAACCGCTTCCCACATCGATGCGAGCCCCGCTCCCCCGAGTAATATAAATATTCCCTTTACCGCAAGCGCAAAAATTATGTTCTGCCATACGATCCTTCTTGTGCGCCTGGCAAGCTTAACAGCCTCTGGAACTTTCGAAAGGTTATCAGTCATTATAACCACGTCGGAGGCTTCCACCGCCGCATCCGAGCCAAGAGCTCCCATTGCTATTCCTACATCTGCCATTGCAAGAACCGGAGCATCATTTATTCCGTCTCCTACGAACGCGGTCTTTCCATTCCCGCTTTCAATAATTCCGGAAAGATGTTTAACTTTTTCTTCCGGAAGCAGGCCCGAATAGAAATTTTTAATACCCAATTTTTCGGCAGTGTTCCTCACAGGCTCATACTCGTCTCCGCTCAGTATCACGAACTCTCGGATGTTAAGGTTTTCCAGCTCTTTTATTGTTTCCGCTGCCCCATCTTTCAGTTCATCTGAGATTACAATATATCCCGCGTGAATGCCGTTTACCGCAACGTGAACTACAGTCCCGTCGCCGCCGCATTCTTCATGAGGAATCTTCTTTTCGTGAAGAAGGAGGTCGCTGCCGGCAAGAACAGTATCACTTCCTATTCTTGCCGCTACTCCTCTTCCGGGAATTTCCCTGTAATCGTTGGTACTTTCGCCGCTGAAGTGCTGGCCGAATTCTTCTATTATGGATTTAGCAATAGGATGCGAAGAGTGCGCCTCGACTGCTGCGGCAAAGCGAATAATATCCTGCTTTAAATAACCATTTTTAGGAATTACGTTTGAAACTTTAAAGATACCCTTTGTAAGTGTGCCGGTTTTATCGAACACTATCTGCGTAAGACCGGTTAAAGCGTCAAGATAGTCGGAGCCTTTAACAAGTATTCCTTTTCTTGAAGCAGCGCCGATTCCTCCGAAGTATCCTAAAGGTATGCTTATTACAAGAGCGCACGGGCATGAAATAACCAGTATTACAAGAGCCCTGTATATCCAATCGCTGAACGAGGCCGAAGCAATTATAAGCGGAGGTACAACGGCAATCATTGCCGCAACTGCTACTACAGCGGGCGTGTAGTATCTTGCGAATGTAGTTATAAATCTTTCAGTTTTTGCTTTGCGTTTAGACGCGTTCTCGGTTAGTTCCGCTATTCTTGAGATCGAAGACTCGGTGAAACGCTTTGTCGCTCTAACCTTAATTAAACCGGATTTGTTAACCATTCCCGCAAGAACGGTATGGTTAACACCTATCGATCTAGGAACATGTTCGCCGGTAAGAGCGTAAGTATCGGCAGAAGAAACTCCTACTTTTACCACTCCGTCCAGCGGAATTTTCTCTCCGGGTTTTACAATAATAATATCTCCGGGATTAACATATTCCGGGTCAACTTTTCTGCTAATTCCGTTTTCTTCGATGTTAGCATAATCCGGCCTTACCGCTAAAAGCGACTTAACGGATTTTCTTGATCGATTAACGGCAATTCCCTGGACAAATTCTCCCACATTATATAACAGCATAACCATAACGGCTTCGGGGAGCTGATGAATTATTATTGCTCCGCCTGTAGCAACCGTCATCAAAAAATTTTCGTCAAATATTCTGCCTTGAATTATATTCTTAAATGCTTTTGCAAGCACTCGCCTTCCGCTTATGAAATACGCGCTGAGAAATACCGCGTATTCGGCAAGATGCAGAGGCGTGTTATGCAGCTTATCCCTTAATAATATACCTATTAAGAGTAAAACGGAAACAACAGCGATAAGTATAATCTCGCGAAGTAAATCTCCTTTCCCTTCTGAATCTTCTTTCATCGACACAGATTGAATGCTCTCCACTTCTGCTCCCGGTTCAACGCTTTTTACGGCAGTACTAATCTTTTCCAAATCAGTTGAATCGATCTCTAAGACCGAAGAAAGAAAATCAAGCGATACCGAATTAACATTATCCATTCGCCTTAATTCTTTTTCGATGTTAGCCGCGCATACCGCACAGTCTATATTTTTTATTTTGTACTTAGGCATTATATCGTCTTATAATTCTCTTCTTCAA
>JBJKTB010000157.1:0-12516 GCA_046703345.1 Ignavibacteriaceae bacterium | reverse complement strand
AGTAAAATGAAATCTTTTAGAACCATCGCCGGATTTATAAAAGTTTTGATGAGCTGAGCGGGAATGGCAAAATCAAAAAAATGGAAGATAAAAGGCTTAAGCGAAAAAGTAAGTCTGAACAAAGCGGCAAAGATAATACTTCTGCAGCGGCTGAAGACTATGGCGTCAGCGATGAAGACCTTCCTAAAGGAAGAAACCGTCGATAACCTTCACGATGTTAGAATTAGCCTGAGAAGGCTGCGCTACACAATGGAAGTATTTGCCACTTGTTTTGATAAAAAGAAATTTTTAATATTTTACGAACGGATCCAGTCTCTGCAGGATTTAAGCGGAAGCAAAAGAGATCTTGATGTAATGGAAGCAAACATAAAGGCATTCGGCGCATCGGGCGGAGCGAATATACCCGCTGAAATTGTTTTGCAGATTGACAGCAGGAAAAAAGAGATAAGCGAATCTCTAAGGAACGATTTAACAGATTTTATAAGCAGCAGGATATTTAAAGACTTTGAAAAGCTGCTTAAATAAGAAAGGAGTTATCAATGAAGTTAAGATATTTTTCACACTCGGCGTTTCAAATTACCACCTCAGGCGGCAAAGTTATTTTGATCGATCCGTTTTTAGACGGTAATCCTACGTCGCCGGTTAAGTCTGACGCGGTTAAAGCCGATTACATAATATTAACTCACGCCCACGGCGATCATATCGGAGACGCGTTTAAAATTGGAAAGAAATCCGATTCCGTGTTCATCTGCGTTAACGAGCTTGCCGATTACTGTGCCGCGCAGGGCTTTAAAGCTCATAACATGCATATCGGAGGAGGATTCAATTTCGATTTCGGCCGGGTGAAATTTACTATAGCGCATCACGGCTCGCAGACGCCGGATAATCAGTATGCAGGAGAGCCTGCCGGAGTGCTGATAACCGCCGACGGAAAGACTATCTATCATACCGGAGATACGGGTTTGTTTTACGATATGAAGCTAATCGGCGAAATGAATCCGGTAGACGTAATGCTTCTGCCTATAGGCGACAACTTTACTATGGGAATAACAGACGCGGTTAAAGCAGTGGAACTGGCCAATCCTAAACTGGCTATTCCAATGCACTACAACACATTCCCGGTTATCAAGGCCGATCCGGAAGATTTTAAGAAGAAAGTATCGGCGAAAGGGATTGAGTGCCGTGTAATGGAATTCGGCGAGGAAATAAACGTTTAGACTTTTCGTTCCGGTTTTAAATATCTTCAAAAAATTTTGAAGTTAATGCGGCTGAAATTTATTCGCGATCTATTTTATGAAAATAGCATAAGAATAACTATTTTTAACCGATTGATTAAATCCGGTTTTAAAGTTTTTTACATTACGTAAAACATTGGAAATTAATGGCGAAAGTTATTTCTATAGCTAACCAGAAAGGCGGTGTGGGTAAAACTACCACCGCGATAAACCTTTCTTCGTCGTTAGCGGCGGCCGAGAAAAAAACACTGCTGATCGATATCGACCCTCAGGCAAACTCATCCTCGGGGATGAGCGTAACAAATCACTCTCCTTCGGTTTATGAAGTGCTTATCGGCACCAAAGCGATAAACGACGTGATAATAAACAGCTATATGCCTTTCCTCGATATGCTGCCTTCGAATATAAATCTGGTCGGTGCGGAAATCGAAATGGTGGATATGCCGAGCAGGGAAGGGCTTCTGGGGAAAGCTATTAAAGCCGTGCGAGACAGCTACGATTTCATAATTATAGACTGTCCTCCATCTCTCGGATTATTAACCCTGAATTCGCTTACCGCTTCCGATTCGGTTCTTATACCCGTTCAATGCGAATATTTCGCGCTTGAAGGGCTGGGACAGCTTTTAAATACAATTAACATAGTTAAACAGCACTTTAATAAAGATCTTACTATCGAGGGCGTTCTGCTTACTATGTTCGACGTTAGGCTGCGGCTTTCGCAGCAGGTTGCCGACGAGGTTAAGAAATATTTCGGCGATAAAGTCTTCGATACCATTATTCACAGGAATGTCCGCATTTCGGAAGCGCCAAGTTACGGCAAGCCCGTTATTCTTTATGATGCTATATCCACCGGGTCCAAAAATTATATTGCTCTGGCATCCGAACTCTTGGAAAGAAATTCATTAAATAATAATCACAACTAAAACAAAATGAGCAAGCTAAAATCGGGATTAGGCAGGGGATTGGACGCCCTCATAAATCAGCAGAGTTATCTCGATAAAAATCCTGCGACTGATTACACCGAAATAAAAAAGGACAACGGTACCGAGAACGATATTCTGGCAAAGATACCGGTGGATATGATATCTCCTAATCCTTTTCAGCCCCGTATACATTTCGAACCCGAAGCGCTGGAAGAGCTTAAGAAATCCATTCTCTCTAACGGTTTGATTCAGCCGATTACCGTTAGACGTTCTGGCGGGAATCAATATGAGCTAATTTCTGGCGAAAGAAGGCTTAAAGCTTGTAAAGAAATCGGCTACAAAGACATACCAGCATACATAATTAAAGTCGATTCCGAGGAATCGATGCTTGCTCTGGCACTCATTGAAAATATTCAGCGCGAAAAGCTGAATCCCATCGAAGTAGGACTGGCCTATAAAAGATTAATGGACGAATGCCATCTTACACAGGAGCAGATAGCCGATAAAGTCGGCAAGGACAGATCAACGATCGCTAACTCAATAAGACTTTTGAAGCTTCCGCCCGAAATTCAGGACAGTCTGGTTAAGGAAGAAATCTCGCCGGGCCACGCCAGGGCTTTAATCAACCTGCCCGACGAGCTGATGCAGCTTAACGCTTTAAAGAAGATAAAAGAAGGAAGCCTTTCTGTAAGAAAAGTCGAGCAACTTGTGAAGAAACTGCTTACAAATCCGGATACATTAAAACAATTGCCGGGCGGTGCTCAGAAGCATACGGTTGTAAGTACCAGTCTGAGCGACATTGAGGATAAATTGAGAAAGGTATTCGGAACTAAGGTTTTGTGCCGGCAGAAAAAGGACGGTTCGGGCGAGATAGTTATAGAATTTTATTCTAACGATGAACTTGAAAGGCTGTTTGAATTATTTGAAATCATCGACAAATCATATAGCTAAAGCGGTTATAATTTTTCTGTTCATCACCGCCGCCGCCAACGCTCAGCAGAAAGCCGGCGAAAATACCAGCAACCGGAACGACAGCGTATATGTCATGAAAAAATCACCATGGGGAGCGGTCCTCAGAAGCGCGATCTTGCCGGGATGGGGGCAGATATATAATCATTCCTATCTGACTGTACCGGTTATCTGGGGAATAGGCGCCTGGCTTATTTACAACTGGGACCAGAGCAACAAACTTTATAAGGCTTACGGCGATTTATATACTTCCACTAATGATTACCGCTACTGGCAGCTTAAAAATGATTACCATGATCAGCGGGATTTATTTGCGATTTATATCGGATTGACTTACTTTCTAAACCTGGTAGATGCTTATGTGGATGCGGAACTCTTCGATTTCAGCGTACAGGAAAACACTTACACAAAAACTCCTATGCTAAATTTGAAGGTTAACTTTTAATGAAAAACTCACTTGTTTGTAAAAACTGCCAAACGGAAAATCCTTTTTACGGACTTATATGCACAAACTGCAAATCGTTCCTTCGTGAGAAAATATTCAACATCGATCTGTGGAAAGTGCTGGGGCTTCTTGTCGACGATCCGAAAAAGGCTTTCGGTATTATAATTCAATCCGAACACAAGAACTTTATCTTTTTCATTACAGCGTTTGTGGCAGGCAAATTTTACATCGATTCCATGCTCTTATCTCTGGCGACAAGCACCGCAGAGCCGGTATTCAACTCGATATTCACAAATTACTTCGGCATCTTCACCGGAACTCTCGCGCTCGTTTTTATTTTAGCGCTGGCTTTTACTTTTTTAAATTCTTTATTCAGCTTAAAGACGAGAATAAAAGATAATTTTGCGGTATTAACTTACTCGCTTGTTCCTCATGTGTACGGATTAATACTCCTTTTTACAATCGAGGTAACAGTATTCGGCGGAAACTTATTTTCAAGAAATCCGTCTCCGTTCGATTTGAAAACAACTCTCGCTTACCTTTTAACCGGTTTTGAAGCGCTGATAATCTTGTGGAGCATCTTTCTTTCTTTTATGGGAATGCTGGCACAGACGAAGAATTTAATTTATTCCGCGTTAACTTCACTAGCTTTTAACGCTGCTATCTACTACAGCATATATCTTAACTCAATTAATCTATTCAAATAATCTCGAAACTATAATATGGAAATGAAAATCTTAGACCGGGAAAAAGAATTATTCCTGCCCACTTATAACAGAATACCTATTGATATATCATACGGAGAGGGCGTTCATTTATTCGATAAGGAAGGAAACCGCTACCTCGATTTCTTCTCAGGATTAGCCGTTAACGCGCTCGGCTACGCGCATCCGAAAATAGTTAAGGCCGTATCGGAGCAGATCGCCAGATTCGGGCATCTGTCGAATAATTTTATAACCGACGTGCAGGTGGAATTTGCCGAACTGCTTATAAAACATTCGGGCATGTCGCGCGTGTTTCTTACAAACAGCGGAACCGAATCGAACGAAGGCGCGCTGAAAATGATAAGGAAGAAATACGGTCCAGGCAAAAAAATATATGCGCTTACCGATTCCTTTCACGGTAGAACATACGGAGCGATGACATTAACAGGAAGAGAAAAATACAGGAAGGGATTCGAGCCGCTTGTGCCGGGCATATCGCATATTAAGTTTAACGACCTTTCCGATCTCGAAGTAAAAGCAGATGCCGATACAGCTGCGGTGTTCCTCGAATTCATTCAGGGCGAGGGCGGAATCAATCCGGTGTCTGAGGATTTTGTCAATTTGCTTTCGGATCTCCGGCAAAGATACGGCTTTGCTGTGGTATCCGATGCCATTCAATGCGGAATCGGCAGAACCGGGAAGCCTTTCTCTCATAATCATTTTAATATTGATCCGGATATTGTTGTTACAGCAAAAGCGATCGGCGGCGGACTGCCTCTCGGCGCGATTCTAACTTCTCCGAAATTTGACGATGTTTTTGAAAAAGGGAAGCACGGAACTACATTCGGCGGCAACCCGGTTAGCTGCGCCGCCGGAAAAGCTGTGCTTAAGGAAGTTTTTGAGAACGGACTTATGCAGCATGCGGCCGAGTTAGGCAATTATTTTATTTCCCAGCTGACAGAACTGCAGAAGATGTATCCGGAAGATATTAAGGAAGTCAGGGGGAGAGGATTTATGATAGGAATCGAATTATTTTATGACGGAAATGATATCGTCAGCAGGATGAGGGAAAGAAAGGTGCTTATTAATTGTACTAACCAGAATGTGCTTCGACTCCTGCCGCCGCTCATCTCAACAAAGAACGATATAGATTTCTTTCTTTTCAATTTACACGAACTGCTAAAACAAGAGAACAAAAATGGAATTAAAAACTGATGTTCTGATTATCGGAAGCGGCATCGCCGGATTATTCGCCGCGCTTAGAGTTGCCGAATTTGCCGAAGTTGTGCTTATTACTAAGAAGAACAGTACCGAATCGAATACAAATTACGCCCAGGGAGGGATCGCCTCCGTTATGGATGCCCACGACTCATTTGATAAGCATATAGAGGATACGCTTATTGCGGGAGCAGGCCTGTGCCACCGTAAAGCAGTCGAGATTCTTGTAACTGAAGGTCCAGACAGAATCAGAGATCTCATTAAGATCGGAGCTGATTTTACCAAGCGCGAGGGCAAACTGGATTTAGCTAGAGAAGGCGGGCATTCCATGCCTAGAATTGTACACGCAAAAGATCTGACCGGAAAAGAAGTAGAAAGAGCATTAATTACAAAAGTTAATGATACAAAGAATATTAAAGTTATCGAGAATACTTTAGCTATTGATTTAATAACTGAACACAATGTTCAGCAGTTAAAAAACGCGCCGCTGGAAAACAGGAACTGCTGGGGAGCATACGCTCTTGACGGTAATTCAAAGCAGGTTATCAAGGTATCGGCAAAAGTAACAATTCTTGCTACCGGAGGTCTCGGCCAGGTTTATCTTCATACCACAAACCCTTCCATTGCCTCAGGCGACGGCTACGCCATGGCTTATCGAGCCGGAGCACGCATCGGCAACATGGAATTTATTCAATTTCACCCTACTTCATTGTATGATGCGAACGGCGGCAGCAAGTTTAACACTCCATCTTTTTTGATTTCCGAAGCGGTAAGAGGATTCGGAGGAATTCTAAGAACATCCGACGGTAACGCGTTCATGGAGAAGTACGACAGCAGGAAGGAGCTTGCTCCGAGGGATATTGTCGCTAGAGCGATTGATAATGAATTGAAGAAACGCGGCGACGAATTTGTTTATCTCGACATAACTCATAAAAATAAGAACGACATACTTGATCATTTTCCTAATATTTACAACGGCTGCTTAAAGTATAACATAGATATTACAAAAGATTTTATTCCCGTAGTGCCGGCGGCTCATTACGCATGCGGGGGAATCGTCGTCGATGAGTTCGCCAGAAGCTCGCTTAAGGGATTATACGCGTGCGGCGAGGTAAGTATGACGGGAGTTCACGGAGCAAATAGGCTGGCGAGTAATTCGCTTCTTGAGGCGGTAGTGTTCGGGGA
The DNA here is from genome assembly GCA_046703345.1 of Ignavibacteriaceae bacterium. Taxonomy (GTDB): domain Bacteria; phylum Bacteroidota; class Ignavibacteria; order Ignavibacteriales; family Ignavibacteriaceae; genus FEN-1297. The sequence continues at coordinate 5,837 of JBJKTB010000157.1, read as the reverse complement.
GAGAGCGGCATCAAGTATAAAAGAGTTTCTTAAAAATTATCAGGGAATCATTCCTGAAATACCGGATTGGGATGATTCGGGTACTCTTTCATCGGATGAGAAAGTTTTGATCACGCACAGCTTCAAGGAAACTAAGCAAATCATGTGGGATTATGTCGGAATTGTCCGCTCTGACCTGAGACTTGAAAGAGCCGCGCGGAGGATGCACAATATATTTATGGAAACAGAGGCTCTTTATAAGAGAACAAAAGTTTTTGAGGATATACTTGAGTTAAGGAACGCCGTTGCTTGCTCCCATATGATAATTAAATCCGCCAAGCAAAGAAAGGAAAGCCGGGGTCTGCACTTTACTATAGACTATCCGAATCAGACTGAGCCCGGCAAAGAGAACGACACGATACTGAGAAACTTTAATCCCTGACGGCGCTATTCAAGTAATTCCGGATTGCGCCGTAGCGGATTCCTTTAGTACTGACTATTACTTTATCTATATTAAGTAAGTCGATAATTTTATGTAAAATAATGGTTCCGGCTAACAGAATATCCTCGCGGCCTTTTACCACAACTTTAAACCTTGAAAGGATTTCTTCTGTAGAAAGCCTTGATAATATTTCAATCAGATTGTTGATTTCTTTACTAGTCAGTTCGCTCCCTTCAATTAAGTCTTCGTTATATTCATGAAGGTTGAGTTTGATGCATGCCAGCGTTGTGGGAGTTCCGGCGATCGCAATAGTCCTTTGCGGACGAATTTCCGATTCAGTTAGTCCTGCAAATATTCGATCCAGCGCAGCTGAAAAACTGTTTAGCTCTTCCTCTGAAGGCGGAGCATGCATCAGATATTTTTCGGTTCCGCTTACGACTCCGATGGGGTGGCTTTTTCTAAATTCGAGAGAAGAGCCGCGTCCGTAAACAAGTTCGCTGCTTCCTCCGCCTATATCTATCACAAGTATGTTTTCGTCATCGGCTGCCGTTCCGGCGGCACCGAGAAACGAATATTTTGCTTCCTCTTCTCCGGATATTATATCAACCGGAATCCCGAACCGTTTTTTTATTTCTCCGGCGATCTCCTTTCCGTTTGATGCTGTACGCAGAGCGTTTGTAGCTGTGGCGATGATCTTATCGCAGCCGTAGGATTTTATTATTCCGGAATAATCATTTAAAACCTCGAATAGCGCATCCGATTTTTCTTCCTTAATTCTGCCGCCGGGAGAAAGGCCTTTTCCTATTCGTGGTATCCGGTATTCATTCAAAAGGGTCTTAATGTTTTGTCCGGAATCGTCCGTCTCGGCTATCAGTAAAAGAACGGTATTGGTACCTATATCGATTGAAGCAATAGTCATAATTTTTTTATATTTTAACTTCACAAATTTAATACCTTTATGAAGAATATAAATATATTTTCCAGGATATTTCTTTTTATTTCATCTTCCGCCGGCATTGTTTGGATAGGGAGCTACGTAGCCAGATTATCCCTTGCATACCAGTTGTTCTACGGGAATTATTTTTCACTTAAATCGTACGTAACGGCGCAGAACCTTCCCGGTATCCTTACAACTTTGAATCCCGGCATAATACTTTCCGGAATAGCGTATTTAGTCTTCATTATAAGCTTTATTATTTTCCTGGCGTCATCCGGGATAAGTTTAAAGAAGAACGGCTGGCTGTTCATCAGTATGCTGCTTATTTTTATTACCATGCCGTTCGAATTATTTCTGATGGTCAAGTTCGATTATAAAATTATTAATGCAGTTAGCTCAGGGACATTCAACGGTACAGAGGTTTTAAACTATTATATTGCGCGTTTCAAAGTTCTGGGCAGTTTTCCGCTGATAGAGCTGATCTCCTACGGTGCGGTAATATTTTTCATAATTTTCAGACCTTTTAATATTAAAAGCAAGCCTGAATCATGAAGATAAAAGAGAAAGAATTCGAGGAAATTATTCAGGATCTAAAAGCCCTGGCGTCTCAGCTCGGTGCGGAGGTTAGATTCGAGAAAGGCGATTTCAAGGGAGGATACTGCCTGCTTAAAGAGAGCAAGGTCATTGTTATCAATAAAATGGCAAATCTTCAGAGGAAGGTAATGATACTGTCGATGGCGCTGAAGGAGCTGGGAATTGATCAGATATATTTAACTCCGAAGATGCGCGAAATCATCGACGAGATGGCGGAGTCGAAATGACGATACTCGTTATTAACGGACCCAATTTAAATTTACTGGGGACAAGAGATAAGTCGCATTACGGAGAACTTACATTGCAGAAAATAGGCGAGATAGTTGAGATGAATTTTCCTGATTTCGAATTCACTTTTTTTCAATCCAACCACGAAGGCGAAATCATTGATAAAATACAAAAGGCATCTGATAATTTTGACGGAATAATTATTAATCCCGGAGGCTACGCGCATACATCAGTGGCGATCAGGGACTCATTAACCGAATGCAAGATCCCCAAAGTAGAAGTTCATCTGTCTCATCTGGCTAAAAGGGAAGATTTCAGGCAGCAGCTGATAACTGCAGCCGGCTGCGACGGGTACCTGTCCGGTTTCAAAGAAAACGGATATTTGGGAGCAGTGTACTTGCTTTCAAAATTGTTAAATAATGAAAAATAAACAACTTCCTGCTTCTTAAGCGGGTAATTTAGATATTATTATTCATAGGAAAGAATTAGGGGCTTCAATTAAAGCAAATTTTTATTCAATAACGTTAATCTTGATATTAAAAACTTAATTAGTTATCTTTCTCTCAAATATTTTTTTGAGGCCCAATGAAGGATCTTTCTATTAAGAAGCTTTACTATTCCATAAGTGAAGTCAGTAAGATTACTGAAGTTGAGCAGTACGTCCTAAGATATTGGGAGACTGAATTTGAGGAATTGAAGCCTCAAAAGAACAGAGCGGGCAACAGGATATACACTAACAAAGATATTCAGTTAATCTTGCAGATTAAAAGTTTATTAAGGGATAAGAAGTATACTATAGAGGGTGCTAAGAAGATACTGGAGAATTATACTCCCGAGAGTGCGGCGCAGGCCGGCGAAACAGAGGCGGCGGTTCACGAATCTTCCGCGGCGCAGGCTGAAATAAAAAAAGATAAGTCTTCTCTTAAAAAAGACCTTGAAGAATTAAAAAGTATTTTAGAACTTATAGTATCAAAATTATAAATTTTTTCGGAACGTGGCGCAGCCCGGTAGCGTACCTGAATGGGGTTCAGGTGGTCGCGGGTTCAAATCCCGCCGTTCCGACTAAGCAGTTCATCTGAACTGCTTTTTTTATTTTAAATTATGACCGGTGCTCCTAAGATGTAAAAAAACTGATATAATAAAATTGCTCGTTAATTCTTTATAAACATGTATTTCCTATCATTCACATTTTTATAAGTCAGCTGAACAGTTACCCCTCCGCACCGCCCGAAAACCGCCGTTTTCGGCTTACCCCCTAAATATTTATACGAAAATTCCGATAATAAATTGACTAAAAAATCCTTTCTGGCTTTGAGGCCGATCGTTTATTGAAAAGCTCTTAATAAAACGGTAAAGCACGGTTAAAAATTGAGAGCCGCTAATAAACAGCAATACAGCATTCTGCGGATGTTTGTATCCTTAAGAGAATTCAGCTACTCTCCATCTCTATCAGAAATAATAAGCTTAGATTTTCGTCCGGGTGTTATGAGTATGGTAAGCAAAAACCTGTGATCAGAAATTCGGCGGACGGCATAACTGACCGCTGCGGCATAAATTTCATTATCGGAGCGAGAGACATATGAATTTCGGAAATAAAAAAAATAATTCGGATCAGCCGGTCGGCCATAACTGGGGAATAATACTGGCCGGAGGCGACGGCAACAGGCTGAAGGAATACACCGAACGCATCTACGGCTATCACCGACCGAAGCAGTACTGCACTCTAATCGGCACCAGATCTCTGCTAAAGCATACAATCGCGCGCGCGCAGATGCTCATCCCCGCAGGCAATATATACACCGTGGTTACCAAGCACCACTGCAATTATTATATGGAAGAACTGAGCGATCTGCCATTAAGAACAATACTCGTTCAGCCTACTCCGCGCGGAACTAGCGCAGGTATTCTTTATCCCTTGTTAAAAATTCAGCATAACGATCCCGACGCGGTAGTATCTATTTTCCCGTCCGACCATTTTATCGAGAAGGAAGGGAAGTTCATGCAGAACGTGCGCGAGGCGATGCTGTACGCCGAGCAGAATCCCGAAGCTATTGTAATGATGGGCGTACGGCCCGACAGGATTGAGACAGGCTACGGCTGGATTGAAAAAGGCGGTCTTGTAAACCGAAGCGGCTCAGCCGAATTCCACGAGGTAAGAAGATTCTGGGAGAAGCCGTCGCTAGAGATTGCTCATTACTTAAATGAGATGGAATGCCTGCTCAACACCTTTGTAATGATAGGCAGAAGCTCGGCGTTCATTAATTACATAAGCGGATGCATACCGGATGTTTATAACTCGTTCGATCTGATTAACCAGTACATAGATTCCGGCTTCGAGAGATACGTAGCCGAAAGTACCTACCATGATATTCCAGACGTCGATTTCTCTGAGTACGTTCTCGAGACAATCTCCGAGCATCTCGTTGTGATGGAAGTATCGGATATTAACTGGAGCGACTGGGGTGAGGAAGCCAGGGTGGAGCGCGACATAAAACGCCTTAATAAAAACAACCTCTTCAAAGAAGCCGCAGCGGTTAAAAAAGAAGCTGTAGAATTCAGATGACAAAATTCTAGTCCGAATATCAGGGGAGTATTCGGACTAATTTGATTCCTCGCTCAGTGCCCGGCAATCAACAACCTGCCGCATACCAGCTTATCTGCCCTTCGACTTTATCGTCCGCCGATAAAACTTTTCACGATTTGGGTGCGGAGTTTCACTGTTTGAGGTTCACGCTTCCGCCGTTTCGGTTCAAACTATCACCGTTTGGGGTTAATTCTTCCGCCGTTTCGGTTCAAACTTTCACCGCTTGGGGTCAGACATTTGATGATTTAAGTGCAGACTTTCATGAAAGTTATCAAAGCTAGCAGCGTTGTCATCAAAGCATGCACAGCTGCGATCAATGTTTACATGACTGGCGTAGTCTGCTTTTTACCTGCTGACCTCCGATCTACGACCTCTATGAATTTCTGTCAGCCGCTTTAATAAATAGAGTGCAAAACTCAAAAGGAATGTGTATATTAACATAAAATATACACAATGTATTAGGAGAGATCATGAGGACTAATATTGTAATTGATGATAAGCTTATGGCAGTTGCGCTTAAAACATCCGGATTAAAGACCAAGAAAGAAGTAGTTGAGGAAGGACTGCGATTATTGGTAAAAGTTAAAAGCCAAGATAAGCTCAAAAAATTAAGAGGTAAACTGAAATGGGAAGGTAACCTGGAATAAATGAGAATTGATAAATGATATTCTTGGATTCTTCGGTATTAATCGATTATTTCAGCGGCAGAGCCAACCGGCAGGTAGAAAAACTTGACGAGATTTTAGGCAAAGAAGTCGTAATAATCGGCGACTATATTTTGGTAGAAGTATTACAAGGATTTAAGAGAGATAATGATTATGAAACCGCCAAGAGCGTATTATCATCATTCCCTTGTCTGAATATGCTGGGAGAAGAAATTGCGATTAAAAGCGCACAGAACTACAGAAATCTTAGGAAGAAAGGAATAACCGTACGAAAAACAATAGACGTAATAATAAGTACGTTTTGCATAGAGAACGATCTTCAATTACTGCATAATGATAAAGATTTCTTTCCGTTCGAAAAATATTTGGGTTTAAAATCAGTAGATCTGAAAATCGGCTAACATCTTC
>JBJKTB010000156.1:0-7418 GCA_046703345.1 Ignavibacteriaceae bacterium | reverse complement strand
CTTTAAATCCTTTGGCGTTGTCGGCCGGAGTTCCCATATATCTTTCAGTCCAAATAGTATCATAAAACTTGAAATCGCTTACAGGCGCAACGGCAACGCCGGCATGAAATGTACCTGCGCCTTTAGTCATCATCATAAGAGTAAGATATCCTCCGCCGCTCCATCCCCAGAAGCCCATTCGCTTGGCGTCTACGTAGGGAAGCGACGCGAGATATTTAGCTCCCTGTATCTGATCATGAACCGACCACTTGCCGAGATCGTGGAATGCAAGGTTCTTAAAGGCTTTACCTCTACCGCCGGTACCGCGGTTATCCAGGCAGAAGACTATAAACCCGTGTTCGGTCATATACTGATGGAAGAGAGTTCTGCTTCCGCCCCAGCGGTCAACTACCATCTGCGAACCGGGACCGCCGTAGGCGTAGACAATAACCGGGTATTTCTTATGCGGATCGAAGTTGTAAGGCTTAATCATGTATGCGTTAAGCTTTGTGCCGTCTTGTGTTGTAACAGTAAGGAATTCCGGGTAGACCATATGATAATCATCCAGCGCCTTTATATGATCCTTCTCAAGAACCCGGATAAGGGAGCCGTCGGCGTTTCTTAATACGGTCTGTGTGGGAGTCTTAACATCCGAGAAGAAGTCGATATAATATTTAAGATCCGGGGAGAAGTCGGCATCGTGCCAGCCGGGCTGAGCTGACACGCGCTGAAATCCTGTGCCGTCGAGCTTAACGCGGTAGATATTCTGCTGCAGCGGCGAGTCCTTCTTGCCGTAGAAATAAACGTATCCGGTTTCCTCGGAAACTCCGGCTACGGCGCTTACTTCCCAGTTTCCGTGAGTAAGCTGATGGATAAGCTTCCCGCTGTAGTCGTAAATATAGATATGACGGTAGCCGCTTTCTTCCGAAGTCCATATGATCTCATCCTTATTTTTAAGGAACTGAATATCGTCCTGAATATCCACCCAGTCGGGATCTGAATCGTTAATTATTGTTTTTGAAGCGCCGGTAGTCGCGTCGGCAAGCAGCATTTCAAGGTGATTCTGCATTCTGTTAAGGCGGAGCATGGCAAGCTCGTTAGAGGAGTTTGTCCAGTAAATTCTGGGAATATAAATATCATCGTTGCTTCCGATATTCATCCAGGTAGTTTTTCCGTCGGGGATATCTGCAACGCCGATCTTAACAATCGAGTTTTGCGTACCGACCTTAGGATATTTTAAGTTGAAAACAGTATTATACTGTCCGGCCAGGTCATCAACCAGATGATAAACGCCCACTCTAGTCTGATCGAGGCGCCAGAATGCGATGCGCTTGCTGTCGGGAGACCAGCGCCAGGCATCGGCCAGCCCGAACTCCTCCTCGTACACCCAGTCGAACTCGCCGTTAAGAATATTATCAGTTCCGTCTTTAGTAACAGCGTATTCTTTTCCGCTTTGAAGATTAACGACATAGATATTATGATTTCTTACGAAGCCGACCCACTTGCCGTCGGGGGAAAGCTTAACGTTACGCAGGTGCGGACTGTTGCCGGCGAGCGCTGTAATTTCTTTTGTAGAAACATCGTAAAGGTAGTAAGGCGCCTGGCGCGAATGCCGCCAGATAGCCGTTTCCGGGCCCTCAATAAGAAGGAACTTACCGTTTCCCGTCCACTGGTAATGACTCATTCTAACCTGTTTTCCGTCGTACTTGAATTCTGAGCCCTTCAGAAGAAGTTCGGTCTTACCTGACTTAACGTCCATCTTATAGATATCCTCAAAGCCTGACTTCTTATCGGTTTTGGTATAAGTATAAGCCGAGCCGTCGGGCACCCATTGAATGTTCTGGACAGTTCGGGCTTCGAGCTTGGACGAGCCGTAAATATCTTTTAATGTAAGAAGCTTTTTCTGCTGAGCGCTTATAAATGCTGCGGCAGAAAAAAATAAAATCCCCGCAATGATGAAACGAGTCTTCAGCATTATTTCTTTCCTTTCATGAAGAATGATTAAAGGACGACGTTATTTCAATTCCATAATTTTTTAATCTGATCTTTAAGCCCGAGGTATTCCCATCTTTGAAGAGCGATAGGGACGTTCCCGTTATCGAGCATATAGTCGTGATAATCTTTCAGATTAAACTTATCTCCCAGCAGGAGTTTGCCGTCGGAAATAAGTTTAAGAATTTGAAGCTTCCCTATCTGGTAAGAAATTCCCTGGCCGGGAGTAAGGGCGAAGAAGCCGGCCTCGTGAATTGCCGAAGCGTAATCCATCGGCACGGTTGAAGCGAGGTATTTGGCGGCGTCTTTAATTGTATAGTTGCCTAAGGCGAGATTCACGTCAACATCCACACGGAGCGCTCTAAGGCGCATAAAGCGGTAGATTATTTCACGTGTGTGAGGTTTATTGTCAAAAAGTCCGAACTGCTGCATTAGTTCTTCAAGGTAGAAGGCGATGCCTTCATTTGCGCCCGAGTCGATGTAATGCCTTCTAATCGCATCCGAGTTAGCCCATGAGCGGACGAGCTGAAAGTAATGGCCGGGAACTCCCTCATGCACAATTATAGGTCTTGGGTCTTCGGCGGAAGCTTTAAGGAAGAAGGGAAGGTTCGGAGAAGGAGCCGGGATGTACCTTACCGCGTTTTCGTTTAGTCTAGAAGGTGAGGTAAAATCATCGGTCTCGCCGATATCGGAAAGAGGGCCTAAATAGGCAGGCATCTTTCTGTTATAGTAATGCTGAACCCAGGGAGGAACTGACATGATTCCTTTTTTAGCAAGGAAGGTTCTAATATCCGATTCGTCTTTCTTCTCCTGCGCGATTTGTTCATTTATATTAGAAAACACCTTCGGCTGAGGGACGTCCTTATCGCGCAGAGTTTCATCAACATCGAAAGATACGGCGCGGTTGAATTCCAAATGTCCCATCGAAAGGATCTCTTCGGGAGAGTAAGGAGTAAGAGCTATATACTTAAGAAAATAAAGATACGCTTTTCTTCCTACGCTGTACTTATCCGACATGGCGGGCAGCTTTTTCTTAATCCATGATGCATAATCGACCAGCGCGGATGAAGCATTTGCAAAAGCCTTCTTAAGCTGCGGGCGGAGCGAATCGGAAGCCAATTTACTCAAAGCTTCCTGCGTTTCAGATACCTTCTTATCGATACCTTCCAGTTCGCCGAGAGCTATATCCGCGAATGCGGCGACCGGCTGAGTAAGATTTATCTCAGCATTCTTTATTGTACCGGGAATTGAGTTAAGGCGGAGAATTATCTGTTTTATCCTATTGTCGTTCATAGGAGAATCGACAACAAGAAGCTCGAAAACCGAGCCAATCGACTGCTGAACGTAGAAGTCGGGATCTTTCTCCGGAAGTTTAAGAACGTTCAATTCCCAATTAACCCTTTCAATAGCCGAGCGGAGCAGAAGATAATCGACGCTGTCGCGGCGGCTCCAGTCTTGCGGAGAAAGGGCGGCGAGGCGTTTCTTAAACTCGATATATTTCTGATTGTATTTTTTAATTGCAGCCGTAGAAAAATCGGGGATCCAGTTTTTAGGCCGTTCAATGCGGGGAACATCGTCTCCGGTAACGGGCTGTTCGGAAGCGCGCCAGGCGAAAAAGTCTTTCCCCAGATTTTGGATTCCGGGATTATACTGGGCAAACGCAATGCCAGAAAGGAAGGACATCAGAAGTAAAATATTTCTCATTCCTACTCCGCAAATGAATTAATTGTGAAATACTCCGGCGTTTCATAGAAAAAATGATATAATCGGTTTACAGCCGGAAGGAAATTAAGGCGAATTTACGAATAATAGAGATAAAAACTCAACGCCGGTCATCTTATAAATAATAAGAACGAGGTTTCATCACACAGCTAAATAATTCGCCTTCAGCATCGATAATAAAACTGAAAAGCTGAACAGCCCGCAGTTGTGAATGCTGCCGCAAAATGGGCAAATCCGGCAGAAAAAAAGGACTGGAAATTTGAAGATCTGAATTAAGCGCAGTAAGTGGAAGAAAAAGACGATATCACAGCCCGGATTAAGCGCAGGCATTAAAATGCAGCCGCATTTCCGATGCAGAAAGCAATATGGATAATTAGCCGGATATTTCCGCAGTCAGCCTACCGCATACCTTAGAGGTTAATTTTTAAAACAAATTTCCGATAATAAGAGTGGAGTTATTCCGTTTAAACCATGAATTGTGCTTTTTTAGGCAGAATAGTGAATTTATTTAATGAGCAGTGAAAACATAATATTAGGCGATGAACTTGAAGAAAGAACCTTGACGGATCTTCTTAAAGCCAGATTTCGTACACTAGCGAAAGAGTATCTTCAGTACGATATAACTGACGATGAGGATTTAGGCAGGGTATTGAAGGAAAATTCCAGGTTTTTCGGTTTTTCTCTTCCGGCGCACGTTAGTGAATTTTTTATAAAATACGAAGACGCGCCTGTATTCTGGGTTTATAACAGTCCCCTAAACATATATCTTGAAGATATGCTTAAGGGTCCGGGTGCGCAGTCGATATCCTACGCAAATCATAAATCGATAAAGGATTTTTATACAAAGTGGGTGCTAATAAGATCGGATTCCGAGAAGAGGTATTTCGCTTCATCTACAATAAATCAGATTGAAAAGAAGACCTCGAAGGATAACTTCTTTTACTTAATACTTCAGGGAATAATACTTACATACGAAAAATCTCTTTTCAACCCGGTAAAAGCGCAGGAGCTTTTCAGCTCGGCTCTGGAACTTATTAACCTTGTAAAGATAAACGATGTTTACAAAATCGAGTTAAAATACCTGGTGCTGCTATATTTCGGATTTTTATTTCTGAAGCAGGACCTTATAACAGAAGCCCAGGCGAAATTCAATGAGGCTCTTGAAGTAAAGCCTTTCGGCATTACTGCAAAGTTTTACAATACGCTGATGGACACAAAGATAAGGTCGCTTATACTTTCAGAAGAAATAATAAGGGAAATTTATAATTTTGATCTTGACAGGCTGGGATACGCGATAGAGAACAACAGTCTGAACATGCTTGATTATTTTCTGCGGAGACCGGTACTGTCGAATCTTTTCTTTTATCTGGATTTTTCGGCTTCACTTGAAGTAATCGAGACCTTTCTCCGGGATACGAGGGGATCATTCGTATTCGATCCCGAAGGTATAAGGATAGACATAAACAACTTCAATAATCTGAATGTTTCTGATTACCAGGATGAATCGATAAAAAAGAACCTGGTATTCATAGAGACAGTAATAAAGAATTTTACAGGAACTACAAATATGCTGTTCCTGGCAACATCGGATAAAATAGAGCAGAAATTTCTCGGTACACTTGAGACTGTATACGAATCGGTGCGTCAGAAATATTACGGCGAGATAAAGGAAAAGCTGAAGATATACGATGCCGAAATTTACGAGAAGCAGACAGAGCTGAACAGAATAACCGCCGAGCAGGAGCAGAGCAAGAACAAACTAAAGGAAAAGCTGAACAGCGCCATCAATAACGTGGAAAGGTCGGCGGCTGAAAGCGTTGCGGTGCTTGAGGAAAGAATTAACAACATACAGATGATAAAGAGTCTGGACCCGAAAAATTCATTCAAGAACGCGATGACATACAACCTTATATTGTCATTTACAGTGTTTCTTATGGGGGGATGCGCGGGGTACTCGAATAATTTTATGGGAGATATCTGGAAGTTCGATAATCTCTTTTCCATAGTAATAGTTTACGGACTTAAATGGGCTCTTATATCATTTCTAATCGGACTAGTAGTATCGCTTATATCCGCGGGATCCACCATGCTGGAAGGCTCGAATTACAGGCAGAAGCTGCTGAGGACAATAACTGCGCTTAAAAACGAAAAAGACCGTAAAATAGAGTATTTGAAGAAAGAAGGAGAGCAGAACGAGAAGCTGCTTGTAGAGAAATACACGAAGAATGTTGAGGAACTCCGAGTATACATAGAGAATCTGAAGAACGAAAAAATGAGCCGAGAAAGGGAACTTCTTGAGGATGCTGAGAAGAAGATTAAGGACGAATCCGGAGAGCTGGAGAAGCTGATAAAAGCAAATAAAGCGTAGGAAAATACACTTCACTTAACAAATCAAAGCTCACAGAGAGCAGACCGCGTTAAAAATCTTGTTTCGAACCAGCCTATAATAAATGGAAATCTGCCAGATATAGAGTACTTACCTTTGGTGATATCTGTCAAATTTTTAAAATTTCAAGGGATTGAGTATTACTGAACAATGAAATAATCCGCCAAAAATTATATATTTCAAAAAAAATGTTAAATTTAAAGAGGCATTTTGATATGCTTTTATAGTTAATCATACCATTCTAAGAAACCTACCGTCAAAATTGTTTTAATAACAGAAATTTTACGGCAAATTATATTAACTCACTGATTTGAGGGGTATATGGATTCAGAGAGTAAAGTTCAATATTATGTAGGAGTTGGAGCTTCAGCCGGCGGGCTGGAAGCGTTAGAGTTACTTTTTTCTAACATGCCCGCAAAGACCGGTATGTCATTCATAGTAATACAGCATTTATCGCCGGATTACAAGAGTTTAATGGTGGAGATTCTGTCGAAGCGGACAGAAGTAAATGTTAAACGCGCTGAAGACAGCATGCTTGTTGAGCCAAATACAATATATCTTATTCCGCCCAAGAAAAACTTATCGATATTCCACGGCAGACTGCTGCTAAGCGAACTGGATCATTCAAAGGGGCTTAATCTGCCTATAGATTTTTTCCTTCGTTCACTTGCCGAAGATCAGGGAGACAGATCGGTTGCAATAATATTATCGGGTACCGGAAGCGACGGAGTAAAGGGGATAAGAGCAGTAAAGGAAGCCGGCGGTATGGTGATGGTTCAGAGCGAAGAAACTGCCAGATTTGACGGGATGCCGAAATCGGCGATATCTACGGGTCTGGCGGATTTTATACTTGCTCCGGAATTAATGCCTAAAACGCTTCTTTCGTTCTTAAACAGTCCTTATATACATAAGCAGGATACACCACAGTCAATTCTTTCGGATGAAGACGGCTTAACGAGGATATATGCTTTGCTAAGAGAGAAGAACGGTGTAGATTTTACGTATTACAAGCCGAGCACAATAGTGCGCAGGATAGAACGGAGAATGACAGTAAATCAGATAAGCGAATTAAAAGACTATGTTCGTCTTCTTGAAAATCATTCCGGTGAGCTTGTAATCTTATTCAGGGAACTTCTAATAGGCGTAACGAATTTTTTCAGGGACAAAGAAGTATTTGATGAATTAGCATTAAGACACCTGCCGCAGGTTTTTGCCGAATCGGGCAAAGAAGAGCTTCGGTTCTGGATAGCCGGATGCTCGACGGGTGAAGAGGCGTACAGCATTGCGATACTATGCCGGGAATATATGGAAAAAGCCGGTAAGGTATACGATTTAAAGA
>JBJKTB010000155.1:0-7063 GCA_046703345.1 Ignavibacteriaceae bacterium | reverse complement strand
CGCTGGATTTATGCGTTCGGCCGCCGCCGCAGGCTACTCATACACCAAGGCGCTTAAGAAGATAATCAGCTACGCCTGGGCTAGAAGAAAAAGAATACGCCGGTAATGTATGGACGTAATTAAATATCTTGTAGATCTGTTTCTGCATCTCGACGTTCACCTCCACGAATTGATTATACAATACGGAACGGTAACTTATATAATTCTTTTCGCCGTAATCTTCGGCGAGACCGGTCTGGTTGTTACGCCTTTCCTTCCAGGCGATTCTCTTTTGTTTGCCGCCGGCACATTCGCGGCGCTCGGCGCTTTCGATCCGTACGTTCTATTCTTTATACTTTCTGCCGCCGCAGTATTGGGCGATACAGTTAATTATTCAGCCGGGCATTTTATCGGACCGAAAATCTTTGAGGCTGAAAAGATCAGATTCCTCAAAAAAGAATATTTGGAGAAGACTCACAAGTTTTACGAGAAGTACGGCGGGAAGACAATTATTATTGCGCGCTTTGTTCCCATTGTGCGTACTTTCGCGCCGTTTGTTGCTGGTATAGGCAGCATGACTTACTCAAGATTCATCGTCTATAATGTTGCGGGGGGAACCGTTTGGGTGGCCCTTTTTATATTCGCGGGTTACTTCTTCGGAAACATTGAAATTGTAAAACATAATTTCTCGCTCGCGATTCTGGCCATCATTTTTATTTCTTTAATCCCGGGTATAGTTGAATATGCAAAGCACAAAATGAAAAAAAGGTCTAACCGCCTAAGCCGAAATTTATAGAGATTGTCATCCTTACTTTTACCGGAACCCCGCCCTGCATCCCGGGTTGAAATCTTGTATCCTTTACAGCCCTTACAGCCGACTGATCGCAGCCTCCGCCAATACCTTTTAATAAGATTACTTTTGCTACATTGCCGTTTTGGTCGATGAATGCCTGAACGTAAACAGTGCCTTTGATCCCTGCGGCTTTTGCGGCGGGAGGGTAGTAAGCTTTCGCATTAATACTTCCTGCCCCTCCGTAAGGAACAGGCATCTGATCTACTGCCACGAGATAATTATTGTCTGTCGCACGCGGTCCCTTCTTCGCCGGAGCCGAGCCTTCAGCGCCGTTTCCGTTGCCGCCCTCGCCTGGATGGCCGTTTCCTGTTTCTCCGCCGCTTCCGGATGCCGCAGCCTGAACGGCTGAAGCCGACGCAGATGAATCTGCAGCGGGGTTTTTTATCGGCTTCGGAATTTTTTTAATTTTTTTCTCGGGTATCGTTTCTTTTGGTTTATTATGATGCTTCTCCCTTATTTTGACCTTCGGCTGTTCTTTTTTTTCCGGCGGCGGATTTTCTTCGGTTCCGCTTCCCGGAGAGCCGGGGGAGTTGGAGTTTACTATTCCCCCGAATCCGACCTCGATATATTTCTGTTTGTACTCTTCCTTTCCTTTCCCAACGAAAAAAAGTAAAATTAAAAGCACCGCTGCATGAAATAAAAACGATATCAGCGAAGATGCAGTTTTAGGGGATCGAATATTCATATCAAAAAGAATCCCGAAAGAAAATTATTCCTCTCAATTCTTGAAATAAAATCATCATGTATAAAATAAGAAAGCATAGTTATTAACGTACAAAATTTTTTCTTTACGGCATCGGCGTAAAGGAGTCCGGATCGACGTCCGAAAATTTATTTCTTAATAGTTGCCATTAATAATTTATCGGCGCCTGCGTTCTTCAATATATCCAGAAGCTGCACAACCGATCCGTACACGGCGTTTTTATCGGCCTTAACGATTACGTCCTTATTGTTCTTCTGAATGAAGTCGGTCTGAAGATCGGATGCCAGTTCATTCATGTCAACCTGCTTATCGTCAAGAAATACCTGGCCTTTATCGTTAAGATAAACCTGAATATCGTTATTCACGGTAGTCTGGGCGCTCGACGACTGCGGCAGTTTAACTTTAAGCGCGCCGGTAATAAGCAGCGGACTGGTTATCATGAAGATTATCAGCACTACAAGGATTACATCGGTAAGAGGAGTAATATTTATTTCCGAGAATTCCTTCTCGTCTAATTTGTATCTTCGCATCGTCTCCTCTTATTTAACTTTAAGGTATCGCATGGTTTTTTGTATCGCTTCGTCGTAAAGCGGCATGCTGAGCTTAAGTCGTTTCATAAAATAATTGTAAAACATAACCGCCGGTATAGCTACCACCAGCCCCGCCGCCGTAGCTACAAGCGCGTCGGCAATTCCGCTCATCACCATTGTATAATTGGAGGTGTTGTTTACCGAAAGAGCGTTGAAGGATTTTATGATTCCTACAACGGTACCGAACAGCCCTATAAAAGGGGATATGCTTCCGAGAGTTGAGAGTACCCCCAGTCCTTTTTCCAGCTTTGCTATCTCTTTATCAAGCTGAGTGTACGCGCCCGATTCCAGATCGGCTTTGGGCTCTTTATGATGTTCGAGTATGTAGGTTATAACATTAGAAAGCGGCGATTTGATCTTCACAAAAAACCAGTTTGAAGCTGACGTCTTGCAGAGGTAAACTGCATCCGAAGGATCGTCGTTTCTTAAACTTGCGTATATGTTATTCATCAAATCGCTTATTGCCCTTTCCGAAATTCCCTTAAACGTAATCAATTTTTCCACTATAACTTTTACAGAAAACAAGGAGCAGATTGCCAGTATCGCAATAACCAATCCGCCTTTCGATATAAGATCTAATACGCTCTGACTGTCCATTATTTATCCTTTCAACAAGATATACCTGATATATAAAAGAAAAAAAACTGCTGACTAATTTGAACTATCTGCTTCAATAATAGGGTGGTCTTCGTCACCTAATATTATCTTTCCTTCATTTTCTTGCGCTGCTTTTTCTAGTTTATTCATTACACTGTGTTTCCTTCCATAGAAAAAGTAAATCAGCAACCCGACAACAAGCCATCCGAAAAGACGAAACCAGTTCTCCTCCGGAAGCGAGAACATTAAAACACCGCAGGTAACAATTCCCATAATAGGCACTAGCGGAACTAAAGGCGCTCTGAACGGGCGCTCGGCGTTCGGGTGCGTTTTCCTCATTATAATTACAGCCGCACAGACTATTATAAATGCGAACAAAGTACCAATGTTAACCAGATCGGCCAATATCCTCAGCGGAAGAAATCCCGAAAGGAGTGCTACAAAAATACCTGTAAGAATTGTAGACTTCCAGGGTGTACGGAACTTTTCATGTATCGCGCCGAAAAAATTCTTCGGCATCAGCCCGTCGCGCGCCATCGCTAAAAATATTCTTGCCTGGCTTAGCATCATTACAAGGAGAACAGACGTAATTCCTGCAACCGCTCCCAGCGAGATAATAAACTGCGCCCAGCCGAGACCGACCTGTTTAAACGCATTGGAAACCGGAGCGTCTATATTAATCTTATAATAGGGTATCATCCCGGTTAAAACAGCGGAAACGGCGATGTAAAGAACCGTACAGATAATAAGAGACAAAATAATTCCCAGCGGAACATCCCGTTTGGGATTTTTGGCTTCTTCCGCATGTGTTGATACCGAGTCGAATCCTATGTAAGCAAAGAATATCAGCGCCGCGCCGGCAAGAGCTCCTACCGGAAGTCCGCCCGGACCCGTCTGTCCCAGTATGGTCTTTCCGAAAAAGCTTAAACCGCTGTAACCGTATGGAGCGAAGGGATGCCAGTTGGCCGGTTTTATATAAAACGCACCCACGGCAATTACAAATAGAACAATGATCAATTTTAATATAACGATCGCCGAATTAACTCCCGCGCTTTCTTTTATTCCTTTAACAAGAATTATTGTTATTAACACTGTTATAAGTATTGCAGGAAGATCAAGAACAGAGCCGGTACCGACTAACATTCCGGTAGCGGGATTAAAATCAAACGGCGATTGCGAGAGGATGGGAGTTAATTTTACTCCCAGTATACTGATGAAATCCTGGAAATAATGAGACCAGCCGTGAGCTACAGTCGCTGAGGCTACCGCATATTCAAGAATTAAATCCCAGCCAATGATCCAGGCGAATAATTCTCCCAGCGTGGCATACGCGTATGTATAAGCAGACCCGGCGACAGGAACCATCGAAGAGAACTCGGCGTAGCTTAAAGCCGCGAAGATGCATGCGATTCCGGAAATAATAAAAGATAAAATAACCGCCGGTCCGGTTTTATCGTGTGCCGCAATTCCGCTGAGCACGAAAATTCCTGTACCTATAATCGCTCCGACACCCAGACTTGTAAGCGCGGTAGGGCCCAGCACGCGTCTCAATCGGTTCTCGCCTTCCGCTTCATCCAGCAGCATTTTCAACGGCTTAGTCCTGAAATACTGTTTCATTTATAATTATCCTTTGATTTATTTTTAATTCAAGATTATTATTTTAACTGCTGACTGCCGGTCCGGCAATAAGTAATTACAGCTGAAAGTGTCAGTGAATCATTATTCGCTTTATGAATGATGCAAAATGCGCTATCAGGTACAAGGCCAGCAGCCACATGTAAATGCGCGAGATGATTCTTACCCATAATAATATCCGGTAAGAACGTTTTGAGAGCAGTCTTCCGGAAGACGTATAGCTGAAATTCTCGCTATTATACGTCAGCAGTTCGTAGAACCTTCTGAAAAACGATTTCATTCCGACTCCTTCAATTACGGAACTATGGAAGTCCGGTTTATCTTTTAAATAGATAGACGAACGCAGTTAAGCGTTTAAGATATCTAACACCGATTTGCGGAGAATTTTAAGATTTATGAAAGAGTTTCAGGAGGACTGCGCGGAATAGTTTTCCGGGCGAGAGTATTGCGGCTGCCGCGGGAGTTATCAGATTGGAATAATGTATATACTAAATAGAAGTTAAAAGAAAAGTTTGGCGAAGCGATCAATTTGCTGAATGTGTCCGGAACCGAGCTGATTTCGTGTTCTTTGCGTCCTTCATCCTTTGATATATCTATTGTTCTTGAGTTATCCGAAGTGAGAACATACTTTGAGCCTGAATAGAATTTAGTACTGTGTTCTTGATATTCGAATACGGAATCTGTCTGGAAGAATTGAAAAAGAAAGACCTGATAAAGCGCAAGATAAAATATTGCGGCAATTTTTGCCGGGTTCTTTGATATCGCAAATGCGCTTATCATCTATTTTAATAAAAATTTAAATTCTATGTCGTTATTTGGGGATGAAAGCTATTCAAATCGGTTTCATTTGTCAAGCCCAAATTGAACCGGATAATGGCCGTCACTTCCTATGAATTCCGCGCTGCGGCTATAAGTATACCGCAGCACTATGGTGCGGAGTATATAGTTTATCAGTGCGGAGAAGGCAGATAAAAAAATGAAATGTTTTGAATTATTTAAACCGGCGTGATTCACAATGATTAACGTCATATAAGTTAGTTGACACTACAAAATCAATTTGTTAAGTTAAGCTCCAGATATTTGTCAAATCCTAATTCTATTTGATACTTCTGCACTTCAATAAATTTGGAAGTGTTCCTTTCAGAGAATTTGAAATGGCAAATGTCTGCTAACAATTTTACCCGGTGACAAATTGCCACAAAGGGCTTATCAAAATAGTATTTATAACACAGTTTGGCTAAAGAATTAAGGAATAAAATCCGGGAGACCTTTACGGTCATGCTCCAACCTGCACATAAAGGCATATTTACTTCTTTATGTTTATTTGAAACGATTTTACCAAATAAGCCCTGCCTGTCATTGTTAAATAGTCGCTTCTTGGACAACCTTCCATATGTAGATTCGCACTTGGACAAAAATTTTGTTAATCAAAAAATAGGCCTTTATAAGCGGGGAATAATTGCCTATATCATTTTATAATATTAAAAGAAAAGGTGGTTCTTTATGAAGAAGTTGATATCTGTCGGATTGCTCGGTACATTAGTGGTGCTGCTTTCTCCGGTGTTAATTTTTGCCGACGAGTCTAATCTTGCTGTCCCACCGCTTAGTCAGGCACAAAACAATTTATTGTATTACGGCTTAGTTGTTTGTATCCTGGGAATTTTATTTGGTCTTTACCAGTTTAAAAGAGTTAAGAATATGCCGGCTCATACGTCTATGCTGGAGGTGGCAGGTGTTATTTACGAGACTTGTAAGACCTATCTAAAGCAGCAGGCAAAGTTCCTGTTTGCGCTGTTTATTATTATCGGCGTAGTCAGCGCCTTCTATTTCGGTGTGCTGTCGCATATTGCCGCCGGCGGAGTAGTGCTGATACTTCTATGGACTGTGCTGGGCATTCTAGGCTCATCCAGCGTTGCGCTGTACGGCATGCGTATGAACACCCTGGCCAACGCAAGAACGGCATTTGCAGGGCTTGAAGGCAAGCCGCTGAAGACCGTTAATGTGGCGCTCGATGCCGGAATGAGTGTAGGGGTTTTTCTGGTTTGCATAGAACTAATCATGATGCTAATTATTCTGCTGTTTGTTCCGCGAGACCTGGCAGGAGACAGCTTCGTAGGCTTTGCTATAGGCGAGTCTCTCGGCGCAAGCGCACTGCGTATTGCCGGCGGTATTTTTACGAAAATCGCCGATATCGGTTCTGATCTGATGAAAATAGTATTTAAGATTAAAGAAGATGATCCCCGCAATCCCGGTGTAATAGCAGACTGTACCGGAGATAACGCAGGCGACAGCGTAGGACCGACAGCAGACGGTTTTGAGACCTTCGGTGTTACACAGGTTGCGCTGATTACATTTATAGTGCTTGCAGTGCAGCCGGCGCTTCAAACTCATCTTCTTGTATGGCTTTTTATAATTCGTATAGTGCTGATCCTAACTTCCATCGGAGCATTTTACGTGAACAAAGCTTTCAGCCGCGCTAAGTTCGGCGGCAAAGAGGATTTTAATTTTGAAGAGCCGCTAACCAGCCTAGTCTGGTTCGCTTCCATAATATCGATCATAGCTGTTTTCGTAGTTAGCTACTTCGAGATAGGTCCGGCTTCCGATGTTGGAGCACAAATCCCGAGTCTCTGGCTTCTTATGTCAATCATCATGAGCTCCGGAACTCTAGGCGCTGCTTTGCTCCCGGAATTTGTAAAGATCTTTACC
>JBJKTB010000154.1:0-2702 GCA_046703345.1 Ignavibacteriaceae bacterium | reverse complement strand
GTGTTTGACCTTGTCATTCTCGCTACTAGTTTCATCTGTCCGGTTACTACCGGCTTTACCTTTAAGGTAATTACCCCGTAGTAAAATCGATCAAGATCGCCTAAGTTCCATGTAATTAAATTCCCGTTAACTGAAGACGGCGCGGGATTAGCTGAAACAAATTCCAGACCGTCCTGAAGACTGTCTGTTAATACTGTATTCACCGAAGTTACGGTTGAGAAATTTATATATGTTATATCTATCTCTACAGGAACATCCTTTTCAGCCGTTAGAAACAGTCCTGTTGAGGCATTTTCCATAGCGCCCCATTGAAATACCCAGAATGACGGAGATGGGGTTTTTACAAGAAGATCCGATTTTGAATAGTTATCGCTTATGTCTTCTTCCGAAACATCTCCCTGAATAGAAGCGCTTGTGGAAACCGTAGTTCCCATGGCAACATTGCTTTTTACTATACTAGAAATAACTATCGCGCCGTAGCTGTTTGAGTTAAGCGTTGCTAGATTCCATACTGCAATATTTCCGTTTATCGATGTAGGCTGAGGATAAATACTGGTTATATCGAGATATGGAGATATAGTATCGGTTACTACCACGTTAGGCGCCGCTCCGTCGCCTGTATAATAATAGAACACCGAATAGCTGACGGTGTCTCCCGGCATTATGGTGCTGAATATTTTATTAGAGATTATTCCAATGCTTAAATTTCCGGAAACGGAATTACCCGTTTCGGCGAAAGAAATATTCACCGACAGAATGATTAGAATAATTGAAAGTAACAGTTTTACTGATTTCATATGTTACCCCGTTTTTTATTGGCAAGAATTAATAAATGATGGTGTTCCGGTTGATACTTAAGAAGATTCACCGTTAGTATAGGCTTATGAGAAGTAGATTACGGGTTACTGATTAAATATTTTGTTTCTCAACGCTTTAGATACCGCTTCGGCTTTAGAATGAACGTGCAGCTTCTCATATATCCGCTTAATATGAGAGTGAACAGTATAAGGACTGATAAAGAGTTTTTCGCCGATTTTTTTGAAGCTTAATCCGTCAACAAGAAGCTGTAATATATCCTCTTCCCTGCTTGTAAGTTTGAAATCGACTTTGTTCTGCTGACCGCTGCTTTCTCTTACAAAATTCAGAACTTTTCTCGCGATCGCGGCACTCATCGGCGCGCCTCGCTTAATATCGCGTATTGCTTTCAGCAGCTCTTCCGGTCCGGCATTTTTCAATATATACCCCGAAGCGCCTGAATAGATCGACTGAAAGATTTTCTCGTCATCGTCATATACTGTAAGCATCAATATTTCAATTGAAGGATACATCTCTTTAACCTTTTTTATCCCTTCGATGCCGCTCATGCCGGGAAGTCCGATGTCCATAAGCATTACATCAACAAGCAGGTTGTCAAGTTCGCTGAGCATCTCTTCGCATGAGCCGTAATGCCCTTCACACCTCACTCCGTCGGTTTCGTTAAGCAGAAGAGCATACGTTTCCCTTATCTTTCTGTCGTCTTCAACTATTACTACCTTAATTTCTTCTTCTGAAACATAAACCGGCGTGCCTTTGAAATCTTTCATTTAATCAATAACCATTTTGAGAATTAACTGATATTAATTTAGATCTTTTTTATTTTCTCATAAAAGTCTTCTTAAAAATCGAGGCTGCCCCGCTAAACCGGAAAATAATTCGGAACAGCCTCGCCTCTTAGGAGAGAAAATTCTTTATAATTTGAACGCTACACCTGCGGTAATATAGCCGACTCCGTAACCGGCTTCACCGAATATGGCTACTGTAGGACTTAAATAATACCTCAATCCTACATGAACTCCGAAAAGCATATAGCTGGTACCCGCAGTATATCCGCCGCCATAGTATCCGGAAGGTGTGGAAACGCTGGTTATTGCGTATCCTAACGTGGCTCCGCCGTATCCGTCCATATTCTCTGAATTATCGAGGAAATGATACTCGCCTCTTGCACCAATGAGTATGTAAGAGTAAGTCCATTTATAATCTGTTCCATACCAGCTGCCGAAATCATAGCTGGATGAAGTATAACCGATAATACCACCGATTGAAATTTTATCTTCCAGTCCGTATTGGAATCCGACGCTGATCGGCGGAAAATCGGTTGATCCGTAAATTCCAGCAAAACCATATCCGATTCCTACTTGTCCGATCTTTACTCCTTTAGAATATGGGCTCTGCGCAAAAGCTGACACGGAAAGAAGGCACGCTGCCATTATACCGGCGACCAAGGTGTAGATTCTTTTCATGCAATTCTCCTTTGATTAATAAATATTGATTGAATAATTGATCGAATTTTCTTCGCCGGTTTTGGTTCCGTCTTTCTCCCCTGTCCGGCTTTCCCCTTACGATTGCTTCTAATCGCAAGAATAATTCAAATCAAACTATTCAAATATTGTACGCTAAAAGGTGAATATAAATCCCCTATTCAGGGTAATTTAAGACTAACATCCAATCCGGTTCCTTTTCCCTCAACGGATCTGATTGTAACAGTTCCGCCGAAAGACGCTGCCCGCTTCTTTAAATTTTTAATGCCGTTGCCTGACGATTTTTTTTCGGGATCGAATCCGGTGCCGTTGTCTTCAAATGTAAGAACGATAAAGTCACGCTCGCGTCTGATAGAAACTGATACTTTTGTAGCGCTGGCGTGCTTCACCATATTGTTTATGCTC
>JBJKTB010000153.1:0-7183 GCA_046703345.1 Ignavibacteriaceae bacterium | reverse complement strand
GGAGTGCAGTTTACCGTTGTATGCGATGCTTTTCACACACAAACGGCGGAAGAGGCGGATGTTGTGCTTCCCGCCCCGTCGTATCTGGAACAAAGCGGAACATACACTAGGTGCGACGGCACGGTGCAGCGGTCAAGCCGCGTAATACAGAGAACAGGCTTTACGGAAACATGGCGCACAATAGCCGAGTTGGCGTCTTATTTTTCAGCGGGATTTAAATACCGGTCATCAGAGGAAATACTGAGCGAAATTCGGGAAGTAAACAGGTTGTACAAAAATATATCCGAAGGAAAATCATGGATTACAGATTATTTCAATAACGGCTGCAGCGATCATAAATTTTCATTCGCTTCATGCGGTATCGACTTTTCCACATTCAATCCGGTTAAGCCGGCTATACATTACTCCGATAATTATTATATTAATAATTTAAAAATGAAATTATTTTAAAATGGTTTCAAAGAATGCGCTGCGGTTAGTAAATGATTTGCTGGACAACGTTGCGATTTTCGACAGCAGTCTTAATCTTCTCTGCCAGGGAGCTTCATTACAAAAAATCCTCATCAACAAGAGTATAGACCTGAACAAGCTTGAATCGGGCGGAGACGACTCAGGCCCTGAATTAAGCCAATTGAAATATGCGCTGGAAACAATCAGGGATTCTGCGCAGCCCTCCGAGTTTGTACTTCCAGGAATCAATGAAGAGTTCCTGATTCTTCCCACGGCAAACGGAGATTTTTTCTTCGGATTGAAAAATAAAATAATCAAGCTTTCCAGAATTGATCTCGATCTGCAGGAAAGAATAAAAGAAATTGAATGCCTTTACAGTATAAGCAAAGAGTCTGATGCATCCTCAAGCCTTGAAAATTTTCTGCGAACGATAATAAAAATAAGTCCGGCCGGATTTCAATATCCTAATAAAACCGTGGTTGCAATAGAAATAGCGGGCATAGTATACGGCCTCGATAAAGGCTGCCCGCAGCAGGTAACCGATCTTTTCCCGGCAGATATATTATTGGAGGGGACGCAGATCGGGAAGATGACTGTTTACAGTATTGAAGGTCCCGAATTCTCGATAGAAGAAAAGAGCCTTATAAAGGAAATAGCCGCTAAAATCTCGCAGTTCGTTGAAAAAAACGAAAAAACAAAAAACCTTAACAAGCAGCAGAAAATTCTTAAACTGAAAAACGAGGCCCTCTTAAAAATGACAGACGAGTGCTACAGAAAACGGGAAGAGCTTAGCACTTTCTTCAAAGCGATGTCCGACAAGATAGTTGTAATCGATACAGACCATAATATCATAATGTCTAACAAGGACGATATTGGCAATTCGGGAAAATGCTTTAACAGGCTTTTCAACCTTGATAGCCCTTGCGAAAATTGTCCTGCGGCCCGTACGTTTGCTGAAAAAAATAATTCGATACTGGCCCTTGATTTAAATGACAAGCATTATACTCTGACCGCGCATCCCATCATGGGAATCGACGGAAATGTAGACCGGGTGCTTGAAGTATGCAGGGACATAACTGAGCGTAAAAGGATGGAAACTCAGCTTCTCCAGTCTTACAAGCTCGCTTCGCTCGGAAAGCTTGTGGCCGGGGTTGCGCACGAGATAAATAACCCTAACACCTTCATACTCGGAAATCTTAAAATACTTCAGGAATCTCTGACCGACATTTTTCCAATTCTCGACGAATACTATAAGGACAACAGCGATCTTAAAATTGCCAGATTGAATTACGATATTTTTAAAGAGAACATCAGCGTTCTCGTGAACGATATGATTAACGGCGCCAACCGGACGAAAAAGATTGTTGGGGATTTAAGAAACTTTGCCAAGAAAGATGAGGACGGACTGACTGATGTTGTCGATCTTAACGAATTAATAAGAAATAATCTTAACCTTACAACGAAACAAATTAATAAGTTCGCCAGGCTAGACGTTAAGCTTGATGAGCATATTCCCAAATTCAAAGGAAATATAAACAGACTTGAGCAGGTGTTCCTAAACATTGTGATGAATGCAGCCGAAGCGATAGAGAAAGATGACGGGTTTGTAATTATAAGAACCGGTTTCGATGCAGGGAGAAATGAAATATTTCTGAAGGTATCGGATAACGGCTGCGGTATGGATGAATCCACGCTTAATAATATTTTTGATCCGTTCTTCACTACAAAGAGAGAGCGCGGCGGAACCGGCTTGGGCCTTTCCATCACTTACGGTATAATAAAAGATCATAACGGAACAATTGAGGTTAATTCCAGGCCGGGGGAAGGAACTACCTTTGATATTCGGATCCCGGTTAGAGAGGCAGACTAATGCAGAAGATTCTAGCGATTGACGACAACCAGGCGGTATTAAACTTCCTGAGGGTGCTTCTCCTTCAAAAGGGAAAATACAGCATCGATATTCTTCAGGACAGTACGAAGGCGTACGATTTAATCCAGCATAACGAGTACGATGTTCTGCTGCTGGATATGGACATGCCCTCCGTTACGGGACTTGACATACTTAAGTACATCGTTAAAAATAATATCAATATCCGGACTATCGTCCTTACCGGCGTGGAAGATATCGATCTGGCTATCTCGGCGATGAAACTCGGTACGTTCGATTATCTTTTCAAACCTGTCGATGAAACGCAGCTCTTCAGAGCCATCGACGCAGCGTGCGAACAAAACAAACATCGCATAAAGAAGTCAGCCGCCGATGATAAGTTTACAATTGAAGAGCTAAATTACGGAGAAGCCTTCAAAGATATTGTAACCAGGGACGAAAATATGATCAGGGTTTTCCGCTACGCCGAGATGTTCGCTAAAACCGACAACAGCATATTAATATGGGGAGAAAGCGGTTCGGGCAAGGAACTTATAGCGAGAGCGATTCATCAAATAAGCTGCAGAAGGGAAAAGAAATTTATCGCCGTGAACGCAGGAGCTTTCGCGCAGGAACTATTCTCATCCGAATTCTTCGGGTACGAGAAAGGCGCATTTACCGGAGCCGCCAAGGATAAAGCCGGATTCCTTGAGGAAGCCGACGGAGGTACGTTGTTTTTGGACGAGATAGGCGAACTGGCGCTATCAATCCAGGTAAAACTTCTCAGGGTTTTGCAGGAAGAAGAATTTTACAGGCTGGGTTCAACGCGTAATATGAAAGTCGACGTCAGAATAATAGCCGCGACGAATAAAAATTTATTCGACGAAATAAAAAAAGGAAGTTTCAGAAAAGATCTCTTTTTCAGGCTTAACATAAATTCGATAAACCTTCCCCCGCTGCGTGAAAGAAAAGGAGATATCGAACTTCTAGCGCATTATTTTCTAAATTTGTATAATCTGAAGTACGGCAAGAAAATAGAGAAATTTTCCGAGCAGACTTTGAACTGCCTGAAGAACTATTCCTTCCCGGGCAATGTCCGCGAATTAATGAATATTATAAACAGCGCCATCATTGTAGAGCCGACCGGAGTCCTAACAAAAAAATCACTTCCTAATTATTTTATGGAATCGAACCACAACGGTTCGCAGTACGAGGAAACCGAGCGGCCGGACTCTTTAATTGACGTGGAGAAAATGCACATAAAAAAAGTCCTGCAGTACACCGATTATAATCGTACCAGAACTGCCGAGATACTTGGTATCTCTAGAGTAAGCCTTATTTCTAAAATAAAGAAATATCATCTTGAAGCCGGATAGACAGCCGCGTTAAATACTTTTATCATTGAAAAATTTTCATGTCTCATCTGCGGAATTTTCTAAATACAAAATCATCTCCTCTCACCCGCCGGTTGCTGCGATGAAATCCGATTGAAAGTTAATCGCAGGCTGTACCGAAATCGGACCCGTCAAGGCTGTTAAATAAATTTATTATTAATTTTGATCCTTCCTTGCCATTGAAATATAAATTATCTTATTTTAAGCAATAATGCGGAACGGTTTCGCGCGCAGCGTCTCCGGAAATCTTTCTTTAACACAAAATACAATCATTCATTTTATCCTTATTCCGAATATGTTTTACGTATTACTGTGTGTAGTACATTACATATATTCTTTCGGTCACCAGCTGTAATAAAAATAATTTTGATAATCAGACTTAAAAGTCTTATTTTAAGGAAAGCAACAAATAGGGTTAAGTTATGCCGCAAAAATTACCAAAAACTTTTATCGTCGGAAGTATTGTTACCGCAGCCGTACTGCTGATTATCTTTCTGTTTACAAAGCTTCCTTCGGGCGGAGAGAAACAAAATATAGCTCAGGTTTCATACAGCGGAGCCGACAAATGCGCCGCATGTCATAAACGGGTTACTCCCGATATAGTCGAGCAGTTTTCGAGAAGTACCATGGCGCGCGCGGGAGTAAGATGCACCGACTGTCATGTGGTAGATAAAGCAAATCCGATGGCCAAAGAGCATGAAGGATTTTACATTACTTCCTCCCCTACTCCGAAACAATGCGCCAACTGCCATCCTGCCGAAACCAAACAATTTGAGCATAGCAGGCACGGCGGACCGGCCTGGGTTGCGCTTACTGGCCTATCCGATTTTAACCCGGCCCAGCAGAAGGCCATAGAGCAGATCCCGGAAGTAAATCGAGATGATAAAGGAATAAATACCGCTTCACGAAATTCCCTTTTCGACATTGAAGGAACGTCGGTTACTAAAGCCGCCTGCCAGACATGCCATTCAATAGGCAAGCCTAATTTAGACGGCAGCATAGGCAACTGCAACAAATGCCATCTCCGCCACGAGTTTTCAATTGAACAGGTGCGCAAACCGGAAGTCTGCGGTCAATGTCATCTCGGACCGGATCATCCGCAGATGGAGATCTACCACGAATCGGCACACGGCGTAATGTATCAAACCGAAGGATCGAAATGGAACTGGAGCCAGAAGCCCGGAAGGCTGACAACCAAAGATATGCCCGCTCCTACCTGCGCCACATGCCATATGAGCGGCTTCGGAAACCAGGCTACAACTCACGATGTAGGCCAGAGACTTTCAAAATTTTTATTCGCTGCGGTAAGCAAAGACCGGCCTAATTCATTTGAAGGCCGCGAAGCGATGAAGGCTGTCTGCGCTAACTGCCATTCAAACCAGTTTATAGACGAACAGTATTCAAAGGCCGACAGCGTAACCGCATTCGTTAATTCCAAAGTTGCCGAAGCTTCAAAAATAATGCAGGGCCTTGTAAAGGACGGCATAATATCATCGAAGCCTTTTGCCAATGCCATCAGCTTTGATGCCTTCGACCTTTGGCATTATTACGGAAGGACTGCAAAATTCGGCGCGTATATGGGCGGGCCCGATTACGTTCAATGGCACGGTGTTTACCCGCTGCTTGCTCAGCTGACTAAGGTAAAAGAGGAAGCCGCCGCACTCAGGGCCGAACATAAGCACGGAGGAAGATGATGAGCAGCGTAAATATATTTCATCTTGCCAACATTAAACTTCCGATGGCTAAAAACCGGCTACTTATGATTTTCGTCGGAATTAATTTAATGTTCACCGGTATTGATGTGGCGCTTGCCCATTCAATAAATGACTACATACCGGTTTACGAATGGATTCCAATAATATATTTCCCATTCGGCGCTCTTTCATGTCTAGTCGTGGCTTTCCAGGCCAATCCCAAGAAATGGACAGCGCTGCTGCATATTCTTCTTATGCTTATTGGAATTATGGTTGGCGTTCTCGGTACGGCATTCCATTCTTACGCTGTTCTGAATCCGGAAGGATATTTAACCTGGTCATGGGTCGTCTTCGGTTCGCCTATATTAGCTCCGCTGGCGTTCGCCGGCATTTCTCTTCTAGGCTTATACGCCGTTACCGAAGAAGTCGACAACGAACCTGGTATGCTTAAGGTACCGGGACTGGGAATCTTTCACGCGCCAATTTCAAGGGACAGACATTTTCTCTGGCTTGTCGGTCTCGGATTCGCGGCCAGCGCCGTTACATCAATTATAGATCATGCTCAGTACGGATATACCTTCTATAAAATGATCCCGATAGTATTCGGGTTGTTCGCGGCTTCAGTTGTCATCTATCTTGCCGTATCCAAAGAATGGACGCACGGAGATGAGAATGTATATTTCTGGACTATGATTACCGCCGTGATTGTCGGAGTGCTGGGATTCGGTTTTCATCTCTCATCCGATCTAGCGGGCACCGGCGCTTTAAGCTTGGAAAGGATACTTGCTTTCGCTCCCGTACTGGCTCCGCTGCTGTTCAGCGATCTGGGTATGCTTGGTTTACTTGTTGTTGCAGAAGAAAATAAGTAAATGATTTTACATTAAATTAAATATTCACTCTCGAAAACTAGAGAGATTTTTGTTTACAGGAAAGCAGCATTAATAGTGCACGTACTACTTAGCAGTTGCCATAATTGGAATACTTCTAAAAATGAATTTATTAAATCTATTAACAAATAATTTGCCAGCGGTCTATTAAAATAGATGAATATTTAGATCTGCTTTTTACTTAATTCAAATCACATTCTGATAATGATTCTCAATTTATTCCTTCAGTAATGCACATCTACTCTTAATACGGCATCCCTGACTATGTGTCGTAAATGGCTTGCAAATCTTTTGAAGATTCGATGCCTTGTTAAACTAACAATAATTCTGTAAATTATTTCAAGCGGAGCATTAATCATGAGTTGAGTTAATATGTTTATAATAATTATAAACAGAGGGTGTTATTAATTTAACCTATCTTTTTAATAATCATGAGGGAAAAATGGGAAACGATAATTTCAACGATGAGAGCAAATGTCCGGTTGTAGGGCACGGTGCAGGCCGTGGTACTACAAACCGCGACTGGTGGCCAAATAAATTAAATTTACACATCCTCCGGCAGCACTCTTCCAAATCAAATCCTATGGGAGAGGAGTTCAACTACGCGAAAGAATTCAAGAAACTCGATCTTAACGCAGTGAAAAAAGATCTGTACGATATCATGAAAAAATCTCAAGAATGGTGGCCGGCAGATTTCGGCCATTACGGGCCTTTTTTCATCCGTATGGCATGGCACAGCGCAGGTACTTACCGTATAGCAGACGGGCGCGGCGGTGGAGGCACAGGCGCGCAGCGCTTCGAACCGCTTAACAGCTGGCCTGATAACGTGAACCTCGACAAAGCACGCAGGCTTTTATGGCCGGTTAAACAGAAGTACGGCAAAAGAATTTC
>JBJKTB010000152.1:0-4157 GCA_046703345.1 Ignavibacteriaceae bacterium | reverse complement strand
TCCTGATAATCTTAAAAAATACTGGCTGCCCTGGCTTAACATTGCCGTGGGATACGGAGCAGACGCTGTTGATGTTAAAGCTGATCCCAACGGTCCCCCCGATCAGCTCTCGGAACGAAGATATGTGATTGGACTTGATTACAATCTGGTAAGACTTCTTCCCAGCGGAGGACCCTTCTGGAACTGGCTGAGACAAAGTCTGAACTTTTTGAAATTTCCGGCGCCAGCGATCGAGTTTACTCCCAGCGGAACTAAATTTAAGCTGCTTTATCCGTTCAGAATAAGTCTCGGCAATATTAAGTTTTAATAAGCATGGGAATATTTATGAAGCTTGAATTTAAAAAAGCAGCCGCCGGCGATGCTGTCGTCCTGCTTGAGATGATGAAAGAATTTTACCCGCACGAGCAGCTTCTATTCGATGAAAAAAAATTGAAAACGGCGTTTTTATCGTTAACTGAAAATCCTTCACTCGGAGACGTCTGGTTTATTTTAAGCGGAGAAGTGATCGGTTATTTTGTACTGACTTATGTTTACAGTCTCGAGTACGGCGGTAAGAACGCCCTTCTTGACGAGCTGTTCATAAAGGAACAATATCGCGGTAAGGGATTCGGAAGACAAACATTAAAGTTTATTGAAGAACACTGCAGCCGCAGCGGCGTTCATGCTGTACATCTTCAGGTAATGAAATTCAATCCGGATGCGAAAAAACTATATGAGTTATCGGGCTACGAAGAAGTGGACCGGATATTTATGACAAAAATAATTACAGCAGATACTGAGGGATGACCGGTTTAAAATAAAAAAAGCCGCTCGTTTATTACCCGAACGGCTTAAAAATTATTTTGAATAAATTTATCTATTTTTCAATTGATCTGAAGTATTCGAGTATTGACCGAGCGTCTTCTTTTGTAAGCTGCTGATCCGGCATAATTACTTTGTACTCGTCAACAAGCTTCTTCATTATAGGATCTTTCTTCTGCATATCGGTAGTGTTAAGAAGATAATTCATAATGAAGACCGGAGTATTCTTCTTTGTGATGTTTCGAAGAGGCGGACCGACGAGCCTCGAGTCAAGCTGATGACAGGCGACGCATTTGGTATTAAAAATATTTTCTCCCGCTTTCACCAGTTTAGGATCAATCGGACCTTCGGTTACTTCTTTTATCGGTCCGATGCCGTTGTCGTCGGGATATTCGTACTTTGATTTAGCTGCCGCCTGAGCCGGCTGAGGTGCAGGAGCCGCTTCTGCTGTTTGACTCTGCGCGGGCTTCTGAACGGTTTCGGACGTATCAGGCGCGGGCTGTTTTTCGTTGGCAAACTTTCTCTCCGAACATGAAATATTTATTAACGCGATCGAGAAAACTATTAAAATGAAAAATTTCAACTTCATTTATTCCTCCGAATTATGCGCTGCATAATGTATTATTTGTAAATAAAAATTCTTTTTAATGTATTCGATCATTAAGTAGATTCTAAGGTAACTTTTTACATCTAAGGCATGAAAATTTAATTATAGTTTTCAATAATAAATATTTAGTCTAAATCAGGCAAGAAATGCTGAATAAACCGCTTAGACATGTGAGATTACTCAATTATTTATATTTATTTTCGTGAAAATGCTTTAAATATTCACTAACGGGAATTATTGTTCTTCTCGTCCTTGTCCCTTTTTACAACCAGCAGACAGCTTCCCACCGGCCGTTCTCCTGTTGGATCCGAAGGATGATTAACAACTTTCCCGTCAATCACCATAGTAGTCGATCCGCCGCCGTCGAGATTAAGCCCCTGATATACGCCTTGAGAAATCATCAGATTCGCGAATTCCCTAAGAGACATGCCCGAGCTGGATTCCTGTCTTCCGTCGACTGTGATAAAGAACAGGAAAGTGCTGTCTTTTGAGAATCCGACGCCTGTCCGCGGATGCTTAGTAACCGTGAATGATCGGCTGAGACCGTCGAGTGTATCGGAGAAAGCCGCTAAATTAATTCCGTTTTTTACTATTTGCGGAAGTCCTCCGGTTAATGTGAATATCTTTCCTTCGCGCGGAACAAAAGATAATAATACTTTTACAGTGTCGCCTTCTTTTAATTGAGGATTAAGAAGGCCGGCCATCCTGCCTGAATACGAAAGGACGAAACCGTTTCGAATTATTGGCGAATTACCGCCGGCAACCGGATCGTTTTTAAGTACGAAAATAAGAGTATCGCCGGAGTTCCCGGCGGGACGTAATTTCGTTTCAAAAACCCGCAGGCCGCTTTTCTCTTCGGGTGTGTTTTTTCCCTGGTAGTGATTGTAAAGAGTGATAGAAGCACTATCGGTTTTGGAATTAATACGGTTTATCTTCTCCTTGATACCGTCCTTAAGGATAATCATTCCGTTAAAATCAAACTTGCCCATCAGAGGTTTGTTATTTTCGGTTAAAGCGAGCTGAGTGAAGAGCCGGTTGAGCTTATCGTCCGCGTGTCCTTCGACGGCTTTTACAATAATGCGGTTATCTACCATGTTGTTTATTATTTCACCTTTTGAATCCCAGTAATCGGCATTAATTCCAGCTATGACGCTGCTGCCTTCGTCTGAAATTCTCCTGCACATTTCGCTGGTGGTTTCTCTGGAGTCGAGAAGATCATGAGCCTTAACAGCTTCGACACGGTAATCTTCGCTTTTAAGATTAATTTTTAAAATATTGACTACCAGTCGTTCATTTTTTTCAATGAGACGGTGATACGATATTCCCTGTGAGACTTCCATCGTATAGGATGAGTCCTGCGCTTTGGCGGGAGCGAGCCAGAAAAGTACGGCAGCTAAAAAAACAATTGATGTATTCTTGAGTTTAATTTGGGGCATTTTTAATTCCACAAAATATATGAATTCAGCTTATCAAATTTACGAATATTTAACGGGATCCAATCCGTAATATTTTCTCAGTAAACCAAGCTGACCGATATGATAGGATTCGTGTCCTATTAAAAAAGATATTCCGCCCAGCTTAGTGTCATCGTCGATCGGGAAGGATTTATCAGATTTAAGCTTCAATTCGTTTATGTGCAGAGAGTTAATCTTCGATGATATTTTCGGTGATATGTCTTCCCAGAGACTGATGATGTCTTCCAAAGGCGGCCAATGCGAAAAATTATCAGTGCCGTGTGTTTTGTCAAATAATTGCTGGTAAGGATTATGCGCCGGCGCGCCGATATAATTAGACATAAAGAAACGTGCGTCTAGCAGATGACAGGCAATAAAAATCATACTGTTCGTCCTGTTATTATTTCTCATATGTGCGATTCGGTCATCAACGTCTGTAAATGAATTAATAAACAGCTTTGTATTCATCTTAAACATCAGAAGAGGCGCCGCTTTTGTTTGATGCATAACGATCCCCCCGTTTAGTAGTTACGCATTGATTTAAAATTAATTTATGCAAAAAAAACTAAAATAACCTTAAAAATCGGTTTTGATCCTGCATTTTAATAACGGAAAAAATCTTTATATTAATAAAACCCAAACTATAATTCGGGGAAAAATGTACGGTAAAAGTTTAAAACAGCTCAGACTGGGCCTCGCATTCCTTTTAATAATACTTATAATCGGAACGGCCGGGTATATGATTACCGAAAAATGGGATCTGCTTGATTCCGTTTATATGACAATAATTACCATTACCACAACCGGATTTATGGAAGTGCACCCGCTTGATCCGGCAGGAAAACTTATTACTTTAGCCGTACTTATTTTTGGAGTTGCCACTCTCGCGTACACCGGCGGCAGGGCGGTTCAGGTGATTTTTGAAAATCAAATTTTCAGGAGAAGAAGGATGAGTAAAAAACTTGAAGAGTTGACCGGGCATTACATCGTCTGCGGCTACGGCCGTATGGGAAAGTATATTTGCGACGAATTAACTACTGCCCGCGTTCCTTTCGTTGTAATAGATAATAATCCTTCTAAGATAGACAGATTGATAGAACTCGGTTATTTGTTCGTTAACGGCGATTCCGCAAGCGACGCTGTTCTGCTTCAGGCGGGATTAAAAAAAGCTAAAGGTCTGGTCGCAGTTCTTTCTAACGATGCAGAAAATGTTTTCGCGACTCTTTCAGCAAGAGCTTTAAATCCGCACATCTTTGTTGTAGCCAGAGCTGTTGAAGAAGAAACCGAATCAAAGC
>JBJKTB010000151.1:0-5493 GCA_046703345.1 Ignavibacteriaceae bacterium | reverse complement strand
GAGAAATTTCTGGAGGTAATAACGGTATCGCCCTGAGAAATTTTTAATTCGATTTTATCAGCCGGATTTGCCGCCGCCGGAACCTGGATAAACACATTATAATTACCGTCTTGTTTTACATTCGACGACCATACCGCTTCCGCCGAATCGTTAGGCGCAAGCGCGGCCTGGCGCGAATCGGTTCCCCATGAAGCATTTGATGATGTTGTCCAATTACCGTACGACTCTTTGTATCCGCTGTCGGGATTATCTATATAAATATCATCGGGCAGAAAATTAATAAAAGAGGTTGAGAAATTTCCGACAGTATCCGTTACCGCCGCTCCGGCTTTAGCCAAATCCGATAAAGAATATGTGTTATCGGAGGACCATTCGTTCACTCCGGTCGAATGTAAATGCACAATAGTATAATTCGCGTCTCTGTCTTTAACGGCGACGAACGGTTCGGCCTGAAAGATTGTTTCGTTAGTCTTAACAACAAAGCTAACCTTACCGCCGGACTGCACGTAGGTTAACGAAAGCGAAGGCGCGGTTGTATCGGATGATTTCATCCAAAGCCGCATCGCTTCATCGGCGGTACAATAGCGGAATTTTACATCAGGGTATTCCGCCGCAACCTGGTGTGCGATCTGGTTTATTCTTTTAATATTATCGAGGAAATTATCTTCAGGTAGATGGGCCCAGAGGCATACAACCTGATCGATGCCCTTTTGAGCCTGCGAGAAAACGTGAGACATAAGCGAGGTATCCATACTAGCCATATAAATCGAGCGGTCGTTATAGCCTTTGCCGTCGCCCGGAAGCTGATAGTTTTGAGACGACGGATGAAAAGGAACGAACTCACCGCTTGACTTCGACCAGTCGTAATCGTTATCGATAGGTTCTACGGTATCTTTATGCACGTTGGGATAATCATCATGCATGCTGAAGGGTATGATCTGATTAAGATAATTCTGCCAGCCGTTATCCATATAGTGCCAGCCGCTGCGGAAAGTTACAGGATACACATCTTCATTTAGAAGGAACTGAGCCAGCGTAACATCGAAGTCCTGTCTGCAGTCGGAGAAGCTCTGCGCCTGGTTCCAGTAATATTTGCCGTCGTTATTATAATCGTACCAGAAGAAAGTATGGTAATGAAGCGACAGCTCGTCACCCCATTTCTTTACGGCGTCGCCGTGATATTTTTTCATAAGGTAAAGGGTCATAGTATTGGGCAGAGGCACGTCGGTATTGGTAGCATAACGGAAGACATTGCCTGCCATCATCCACCACGTCATTTTGAGGGTGCCGCCGTAAGAGTCGGTTATATCGCTTCTGAAGGCGGGGTCCATAACCTTATACGCGTTTCTCTGAGGATCGGTGTAAAGAGACAGGTTGTAAGTATCGTGATATTTTCCAACATCAAGTCCGTCCCATATAGCGGTATCTGAACCCAGTACAAGATAAACTTTACCCTGAGCAAGAAGAAACGGTGAACTAAAAAAGAAAATCGCAATGAAAAGGTTTTTAAAAGAGTTGTAATTTTTTTTCATAAGAACCCCACAGGATATTC
The DNA here is from genome assembly GCA_046703345.1 of Ignavibacteriaceae bacterium. Lineage (GTDB taxonomy): Bacteria > Bacteroidota > Ignavibacteria > Ignavibacteriales > Ignavibacteriaceae > FEN-1297. The sequence continues at coordinate 3,941 of JBJKTB010000151.1, read as the reverse complement.
CGGAAAAGAAATAATTTGAACAATGAACATTCTAAAATAAAGAAATTATAAGTGAATCAAATAATACATTCTTAATTTTTATCGTTCAAAGCGGCAATTGTTGCGTATAATTGATTATATATTCATAATTATAAAAAAAAGCTTCCCGGCATAACCGGAAAGCTTAAAGGCTGGGAGTTTAAAAAATTTATTGAATCGTAATAAATCTTTCTCTCGGAGTCATTGAGATTCCGCATCTGGCTGGAGCTTCGCCGTCATATGTGTTGCCGCATGTAGTGCATACCATATATTTTACCGGCAGGTTGTCAGTCTTACCGGAGCTTAGTTTATCCAGGGCATTCTGGTACATTACTTTGTGTTTCTTTTCAGTCTGATAAGCGTAGTTAAACGATAGCATCGCTATATTAACCTTTCCTTTACTTGCGGTCTTTATGAAATCAGGATACATAGTAGCGACCTCATAAGATTCACCTTTTATAGCGTCCATTAAATTTTCTTTTGTCGATTTTACTTCAAACTTAGGAGTAATTTTTTCGACTTTTTCTCCGAGCTGCTCCAATGCCGCACGGTGGTTGCCGGCGTGAATATTCTCCGATTTGGAAGCGGCCTCAAATAATAACGCGATTCTGGAATGCCCTTCTTTCTTTGCCTGTTCTGCATAAGCGGCATACTTTGCACTAGCAGTGGTTTCACCTATCAGAGCATCTTTCAGATTTTGGACTGTTTCAGACTTTGCCGGAGGTTCTGCGGCAAAGCTTAAAACTGTACCGAAAAACAAAACAGCTAGAGTAAATATTATATTATTCTTTCTCATCAGGTATTCTCCTTATGTTTAATTTTTTGATGGTTAAATATACCGTCGGTCGGCTAAAAGCATCTTTAAAGTATTCTTAAAAAACGCTTAAATTTTTTTCATGGGATGCCTATGTGATTAATTCGTATGGAATGTATTTACATAGGTAGGTTGAAGATAACTGAAGCGCGATATTCTGACAGAAGCAAGAGTATCTACAATCAGCGGTTGACACCCCGCCATTGGGGAATGCTAATGGTGAAGACTGTTCCTTTAGATACTTCGCTGTAGACCCTGACATTTATGTTCTGTAGCTCGGCAAGTTTTTTCACAATCGACAATCCCAAGCCGTTGCCGCTGATTTTGGAATTGCGCGATTCATCGGCACGGTAAAACCGGTCGAAAATTCTTCGCGTCTGTTCCTCTGTCATCCCGCCGCCGTAATCGGAAAAAGAGCAGACTACATTGCCTTCCGAAATCTCTATACGTATATCAAGAATACCTGATGAGCCCGAATATTTTATGCCGTTGGAGATAATATTTTCCAAAATTATATCCAGCATTGATGGATCAGCGCTAACAACATGGGAATCGCCGTTAGACAGCCTTATATTAATTCTTTTTTCTTCGATGCTGTTTTTAAGTCTTTCGATTGAAGCTAAGATCCTTTCATTTAGATCAACTTTAGAAATCATAGGCGTAACCTTGCCGCTTTCGTAACGGGCAAATAACAACAGCTGCTCAACAACATGCGACATACGGTCTACCTCGCCTATGCAGTAGCTTATCTTTTCCTCATACTGTTTCGTTTCTCTAGGCTTTCTGATAAGAACTTCAAGGGTTCCTTTTAATACAGCAAGCGGGGTGCGCAGCTCATGCGAAGCATCTGATGTAAATTGTTTTTCCCTTACCACCGCCTCTTCTATTCTATCGAGCAGCTGATTTATAGTAGAGACAAGAGCAAAGATTTCATCTTTATGTAGAGGAAGATCGATTCTTCCGTCAATATTTTCCTTAGTAATTTTTTCGGCAGAGGATATTACCTTATTGATCGGCGAAATGCTTCTGCCCGCTATCAATCTCGTCAGAAAAAACAGCGCGATTAAAACAAGAGGAAACGCAACGATTAAAATTAATCTCAGGTTCGCCAGCACGAGGGCCGATTCTTCCAAAGGCATAGCGACAATAATAAAACCGAGAGTTTTTCCAACGGGATTTTTGATTGGCGTTTGAAGCTGTCTTGCGGGAACCCCCGATAATACAGTATTAAAATATGTCTTTGATTTATACACAGAATCGAAACTAAGGTCCACGTTAAGAAGGTTGCCCGTCTTTTTAACAAGATGTCCGTTCCAGTCTACAAGCTGTACAAACACCGGATTAACCTCTATCTGTCCGTGCTCGCTCTCGTTCCATTCGAAAGTATTGGCAATAACAAACTCATCGTTAAGGATCACCAGACTCTTAATCACCTCGTTCGACTCTGTGTCCAAATCGTCGTCCAAATGACTGAATACGGTTTGTTCAACAACCGAATAAATTGCCAGGCATAGCATTCCGATCAGAAGTCCTGTTGCGGCAAGGTAAAAGACGGCGATTCTATTTCTCAGGCTGAATTTCATTCTTAATCCTTAACTATATAGCCTACGCCTCTCACTGTATGAATAAAGTCCTTTGCGTCCGGGCCGAGTTTTTTTCTGAGGAAGTTAATGTATACGTCTATTACGGAGGTATCGGCATCGAAGTGAATATCCCACACGTGTTCGATTATTTTTGTCCTTGTGCATACTTTACCCTTGTTTCTTATAAGATACTCGAGCAGAGCGAATTCTTTCTGGGTAAGAGTAATTTCTTCGGAAGCGACAAAAACGCGGTGAGTATTCAGATTCATCTCTACATTATTGTGTTTTAAAACAGACGGCTCTTCCGATTTAGTTCTCAGCTGAACTCTTATCCTTGCCAGCAATTCCTCGAAGCGGAAAGGCTTTTTCATATAGTCGTTGGCGCCGGCCTCAAGACCGAATACGGTTTCGCTTACCGTATCCTTAGCTGTTAAAAATATAATCGGGACTTTGCTGCCGGATTTACGGACGCGGCGGCAGACTTCAATGCCGCTGAGGCCGGGGATCATCCAATCGAGTAGAATAAGATCATATTCGTTGGTTAAAGCCATCTCGAGTCCGGCCGTACCGTTCTCGGCGGTATCCACCGCAAAATTTTCTTCCTGCAGACCGTCTTTTAAAAAATTTGAAATTCCGCGTTCGTCCTCGACGACCAGAATACGCATTAAGCATTCCCCGTTTTATTCATCAATAATTTTGTCCCCAGAACCGCCCGGCAATTCCGAATCAGGCTGGAAGGATGCGCCAAGGTTGAATTGAACGCCGGCCGCGTGTTTGAAGACGAGTTCCCCTCCGTAATAACCGGTTCTGGCGATGGAAAGGATTCCTATAAAAAATAATCCTACGCTGATGATTTTAAATACGCCTTCGTATTTTTTAAGAATTACGAAAGCTATTCTAATCAACGAAACTCCCGCCATCAGCCAGAGAGAAATAGCGGCGGCTTCTTCGTGCGTTTCGACGGCCTGCTTTAAAGTGCCCGCTTCCGTAATACCGTCACCGGCAATGTTCCCCGAAATATACGCCGCAGCAACACCGAGCGTGCCTAAACTTAATAAATAAAATCCTGCCCTGCTAAAAAAATCTTTCTTCAGCAGCAGGCCCGTGAGGTCGGCTAAAAATCCCACAATCAGAAGAGCGATGGGGAAATGAACTATCATCGGATGAATATGTGTTAGATCAGGCATAAGATCTCCTTTTTTTAACACTAAATTATCGGATGTTTCCTTAAACAGGTCTAAATCAATCCTTAAAAATTCCTTAAAATTCCGGTGCTTGCGTGCACAGATGGATCCGGGATGCTGTTATGTATTTATATAATTGTTTAAACTTAATTCACATTTTTAATTACTTTAATCATTCACAGAACAAGCCCAACAAAAAACGGAATCTTACGTAATGCATTTATTCAACAGAAAAAATTTCTTCAGAGGCCTTTTTGCTTTCGCTTTGATTCTTCTGACCGCGTATTCTTTTTCCGGCTGCGGGAAAAATCTTCCGGAAGATAAAGCTATAACAGGCGGGCC
>JBJKTB010000150.1:0-5117 GCA_046703345.1 Ignavibacteriaceae bacterium | reverse complement strand
GCCAGCATCAGATTTATTATCATTTTCATTCCGGTACCCCGGCCGTTTTCTCCGAGAAAAATTATCTTTTTTCCCATAACATTAAAGTACGGCATGCATTCATCAACATCTTTTTTATTACCCCCCGCGAAGAAAATCAGCTCGCCCTTTTCTGCCGGCAGAATTGTGCCGGCAACCGGTGCATCGATGAACCGGATTTTCATCTTCGCTGCTTTTTTGGCCGTTTCTATTGAAAAAGACGGATTAACCGTGCTGCAGTCGACCCAGATTGCGCCGGGTTTCATTTCCGCGGCAAAACCGTTTTCCCCGAATGCAGTTTTTTGCACTGCCGCCGGATCAGAGAGCATGGTAAAAACAACATCGGCTTTTCTTCCTACCTCCGCAGGAGAATCGGCCACGTCGGCTCCTTTCGCAGAGAACGGCGAAATCTTTTCCTTACTTCTGTTATACACAACAAGTTCATAACCATTATCGATCAGGTTTTTCGCCATTCTGCTTCCCATTAATCCCAAGCCTACAAATCCGATCTTCATTACAAAACCTCATGTAATTTTATTTGAATTAAAAAATAATTTTTGCCGTTAATATCTATAAAAAAGGATTCATTTAAATTGTGATCCCATTCAAGAATTAAGATATGCCGGAACTGTCTTAAAAATTTTATTCATTAAAAATGATAATGCCGGCCGTTCAACAATGTGCCGTTATGCATAATCGTTTCTTAAATCGGGACATTTATTAGCTGTGTGAATAATTTCGAAACATCCGTGCCCCGGATATCCGCGATAAAACGCAATTTTGTTCTGGCACAATATTTACCTAAATAATGCAGGATGAATTGTAATTGCAATGATATGATGGATTTTAAATCACTTGAGTATATTAAATCAGCCATAAAATAAACTTATGATAAAGTTTATTCGAGGAGGGAAAAATGGTTGTAATATCCGGTACACTTACTATATTATTTTCGGCAGTAATTCTGCTTACCGGTTTCGTAGGCGGATGGATCCTATCAAAAGGTTTAAAATAAATGAATGCTTCTTACGGGAGGCGGACGGAGGGGTCCGCCTTATTTAAAGCCTGTCTTATAACCTGTATTTGAACGTCTCCCCGATTGAATTAATACCTATATTTATATCATAATTAACTGAAGATTCCGAAAGCCATTTTAACGGCTCGTCCTTCGGTTCAAATCCTTGTTTAAATGTGTTACAATGAATAGGAATAAAGTGTCTGGCGCGCATTCTGTCGGCTGCCATAATCAGCGCTTCAACAGGATTGCAGTGATTATTTTTCCACGGATAATAAGCGCCGATCGGCATTATCGCAATTTCAATTCCGTCACCCGCGTCTTCAGTAAATTTTTCGGAGTAAGCGGTGTCACCCGCAAAAAGAATTTTTATTCCTTTTTTTTCAATGACGTAAGCATTGTAGCTTCTGCCCATTTTAAAAAATCCCCGCGATCGGTCCTTCTCCCAGGGAAATCTCCAGCCGAAATGTTTTGTTTCAATTGCTTTTAATTTTACGCCCGAAATTTCCGTTTCATCTCCCCAGTCTGTTTCCCTGATCGATTTCCACGGAAGATCCGACACAACGCCTTTTGTATTTTTAGCGGTGACGCAGTCGAGAGAATTTTTAAAGCGTTTCGTTAATTCTTCCAGGGAAAGATAATCTGTATGATCCATGTGAGCGTGCGAAAGCAACACAAGATCGGGCTTGGGAATTTCATTTAAATTTAATGCAGGCGGAGTAAACCTGGAGGGGCCGAAAGTAAAGCCGAAGACATAAAGACCGATTCTTTCAAAGAGGACAGGATCAGTAAGTATAACGGTGCCGAAAAAATTTATGAGCACGGTTGAGTGGCCGATCCACGCGATATTCAAATCGTCATCGCTCCACGAACCGGGTTCTGGCTTGAGATAGCGGGAAGGTATATCTGATTCGGTGTAGGGACCGGAAGCCTTCGGTAAGATCTTCGGTGTCAATAAAAAGCCGGCCGCAGCAGCAGCCGACCTGCTTAAAAATTTTCTTCTGCTTAGTTTCATAACATTTAAACATAAAATACACGGAATTGATTCCCGTTTAAAAAGTATTATTCAACAGTCCGAAGAAAAATCATTTATCAAGTTTTTCCACTTTATCCAGTCTTCTTTTAAAACGTCCTTCGTTAATAAAATTAGCCGAAAGAAATGACGAAACAAGTTCTTTCGCCAGTTCATCGCCTATAATTCTAGCGCCGAGACAAAGCACGTTCATATTATCATGCTCAACTCCCTGGTGAGCGGAGTATGTATCGTGACAGAGGCATGCTCTTATACCTTTTGTTTTATTAGCAGTAACGCAGGCGCCCACGCCGCTGCCGCAAAGAACTATTCCTCTTTCGGCCTTTCCGGCAGAGACGGCTTTGGCAACGGCATCGGCGAAATCGGGATAGTCATCGTCTTTATCGTAGACTTCATTTCCTAAATTCAAAATATCGTGATTCTCTTTTTTCAGCCAAGCGGCTAAAAATTCTTTTAATTCGAATCCGCCGTGGTCGGAGGCAATAGCTATTTTCAATTTTTTTTCCTTCTTCGGTTTGCTGATGAATAAATTACGGTGCAATTTAATTTTTATATTAAAAAACTCCAATAATTTTGCCGCTATATGTGAGATCGCCGATTCTTCTTAAAATTAAAATAAAACTTTACCGTTAAGATGACGAATATTAAATTTGAAAATAAAATGTTAATCATAAATGAAAGATGAAAAATGGGACTGATTCATTTGATACTTCTGCTGATAATAGCGGGGATATGCGGTTCCATCGCGCAGTCCCTTGTCGGCTACTCGAAAGGAGGCTGCGTGCTTTCGATTGTAACCGGATTTATAGGGGCTTTGATAGGAAACTGGCTCGCAAGGAAATTCGCGCTGCCGGATTTTTTCGTCATCCACCTCGGCGGGAAGGCGATACCTGTGGTTTGGTCTATAATAGGCGCAGTAATTTTCACGGCTGTATTAAGCGCTCTTTCATCAAGAAAGAGTTAATCCCTCTGCATTCTCATACAATCTTGTTAATTGATTATTTTATCAGGATATGGTAGTTTAACATCAAACTTTCTTAATAATCTGCTTAACGATGGGAACACATTACAAAGGATCAAAAAAAGAAATGGACGCTCTCAATGTTTATATTAAACTTTTGAGAGCGGCTGAATCGGTAGGCTCCAGGGTCAATTCATATCTTTCAAAAAAAGGATTGACTGAAAGTCAATTCAGTATTCTCGAAGCGCTGTACCATTTAGGTCCGATGTGCCAGCGGGAATTAGCGAAAAAGCTATTAAAAAGCGGCGGAAACATTACTCTGGTGGTAGACAACCTTGAAAAACAGGAACTTGTAAAACGCGAAAAGACTGAACGGGACAGACGTTATTATAACATCATCCTTACAGATAAAGGCCGATCTCTGATAGAAGAAATTTTTCCCGGACATCTTGCCGCCATTGTTGAAGAGATAAGCAGTTTAACCGAAGAAGAACAGCATCAGTTTGAGCGTATGTGCAAAGTAATCGGTATCAGAAAGACAAAGGCAGAACAGGCCGAAACCGCGGCGTCTTAAAATCACCAAGCAATTCTTTAATTTAAAATTTTTGCCACTTCTCCGGTTATTGCCGGAAGAATCTCGCCGGCTTTCCCGAAAATAGATTCGTCTGCTATTGAAGTTATTTCCGTAGTCTGAACATTTACCTCTACGAGAAATGCGCCGCTGTCTTTGGCGACATAAATAAGCGAAGCGGCGGGATAAACAATTGCCGACGTACCCACTATAAAGAAGACATCGCAATTCTCGGCGGCTTTTTCAGAAGCGGTGAATTGATCGATCGGAAGCACCTCGCCGAACCAAACTACGTCGGGCCTTACAAGACCGCCGCAGCGGCATTTCGGAACTCCGGCTGAGAAGTCAGGTTCATCCTTATACTTCGCACCGCATTTAACGCAGTAGCTTCTTTCTATATTGCCGTGAAGCTCGTATACTTTGCTGCTTCCGGCTCTCCGGTGAAGGTTGTCTACATTTTGAGTTATTACGGAAACTTCGGGAAGCAGCCTCTCCAGTTCTGCGATTGCCAGGTGCCCGGGGTTGGGCTTCGAGTGCTGTACGATCTGACGGCGGTGATTATACCATTCCCAAACCATATCCGGATTGCGCATAAAAGCGTCGAAGTTTGCCAGCTCTTCCGGTTTTAGTTTATTCCAGATGCCGTCTTTACCGCGAAAAACAGGTATGCCGCTTTCGGCGGAAACACCGGCACCCGTAAAGAACACAACCGCCTGAGACTTGACAATTCTTTCTATAAGTCCGGGCGAAACAGACATCAGACAACCCGCCGATCTAATTTATTCGTTCTTAATTTTCTCCAGAAGAGATTTCGCTTCGGTAAGAAGCTGGTCATCGTTTTCATCGCGTTTGGGACTATCTATAGTTTTTTTAAGCATCTCCCTTGCTTTGGAATATTCGTCTTCTCTTATATAAGCCTTGGCAAGATCCAGGTAAAACATTCTGAAGTTCGGATAAAGTTTTATCGCAATAATATATTCGTTTATAGCTTTGTCTATATCGGCCCATCCCAGTCCGAGCACAGCCCTGGCCGGCGCCCACTTTTCGCTTACCTTGGCGTTTGTTCTGGCAAGAACATAATGCGATAACGCCTGCACATAGTTTCCGCCGTTGCCCAGACCGATGGCTTTATCGCAGTCGGATCTTACCGCGTTAACAACTCCGGCAACCGAAAATACCCCTTTGAACAACGCGATCTTGCCGTTAGCTATTGCCCTTCTCAAATAAGTTATCGATTTATCCGGAGCGACTTTTACTGCCTTGTCGGCATAATCATAAGCTTTTTGATACACAGCTAATTGTTCATCTTTCTGCGCGCTTGTATTATCCGGCATTTTTTCGCCGATGTATACGTAAGTACGGCTGAGCCGCCAGTAGACTTCCCAGTTGTTGGGAAAAAGTTTATCGGCCTTCTGAAATGATTCGAGGGCTTTCTGATTGTTGAAATTAACGTCGAGATAATTATCCCCTTCTTTTAAAAGATCGTCGAGTGACTGGGCGAAAATAAGATTGGAAGCAA
>JBJKTB010000149.1:0-3514 GCA_046703345.1 Ignavibacteriaceae bacterium | reverse complement strand
AAACCGGCACGGGCAAAGAACTAGTTGCAAGGGCTATTCACAGACAATCCGCCAGAAGCGGTGAAATTTTTCTCGGCGTTGACATGGGTGCTTTAAGCGAATCGCTTTTTGAGAGCGAGTTGTTCGGCTACATGAAAGGCGCGTTTACCGATGCAAAAGAAGACAGGGCGGGACGCTTCGAAATAGCTTCTGGCGGAACGCTTTTTTTAGATGAGATAGGAAACCTGACTTTCAACCTTCAGATGAAACTCCTCACCGTCCTGCAGAACAGACAGGTAACCAGACTCGGCTCCAGCATATCCAAACCTTTTGATATTAGGCTGATATGCGCCACAAACGTACCGCTCGATGAATTAATTTCTGAGAAGAAATTCAGGCAGGACCTGCTCTACAGAATTAACACGGTTGAAATTCATCTGCCTCCGCTTCGTAAAAGAACGGAGGATATAAAACTTCTTACCGAGCATTTTCTGCAGGTCTACTGCAAGAAATACAATAAAGGATTGAAGGCGTTGTCATCAGCAACATTAACAAAGCTAGAACAATATCACTGGCCAGGCAATGTAAGAGAGCTTCAGCATGCTGTAGAACGGGTTGTTATAATGAGTGATTCCGATATAATTAAGCCCGAAGATTTTTATTTTACTTCAGTCGATTCAAAAGAAGAGGATGTTTCAATAAATAATTATCACATCGAAGAGGTGGAAAAGATGCTAATAATTAAAGCCGTTACAAAACATAACGGCAATCTCTCAAAAGCGGCTAAGGAATTGGGGCTTACTAGAGCATCATTGTACAGAAGACTCGAGAAATATGGTTTATAAACGGTTCAGCGTTTTAATATTTGCGAGAACCCTGCTGCTTTGTATCTCGGTTTTCGGATTGTTTTACCTCATCAGCGACACGCATCTTTATGCCACTACTTTCATCTTAATATTAATCATCTTCTACCAGATATTCGCTTTAATTCAGTTCGTTCAAAGAACAAACAGAGAGGTTGCAAGGTTCTTCAACTCAATTAAATATTCCGATTTCTCGCAGTCATTCCGCACCAGCCTCAAAGGTTCCGCGTTTGAGGAATTGAGCTCGTCATTCGCCGAAGTGATCGAAGAATTCAGACGCACCAGAACAGAAAAGGAAGAGCATTACCGCTATCTTCAAACTATTGTTCAGCATGTTGGAATCGGCCTGATGGCTTATACCCCGGAGGGAGAAGTTGAACTTCTGAATACGGCCGCAAAAAAACTTCTCAGGATTCACGGCCTGAAAAATATATCTCAGCTTTCCGATATCAGCCGGGCCCTGGTTGAAGCGCTGAATAGAATAAGAGCCGGAGATACTATTCTTGTAAAAGTTGCCGAGAATAATGAGCTCTCTCAATTGTCCATTCATGCGGCCGAATTTAAACTTAGAGAAAAGCATTACACCCTCGTATCCATGAGCAATATTCAGAATGAACTGGAAGAGAAGGAAATGGAAGCCTGGCAGAACCTAATTAGAGTTCTGACGCATGAGATAATGAATTCGGTAACTCCAATAATTTCACTTTCTTCCACCGCTAGTTCTCTGCTTGAGTCGCTGGATTTACAGGTTAAGAACGGCTCTCAGGCCGTAGAGGAGGAACTGGAGGATATAAAGGGTGCTGTCAATACAATAATGAAAAGAAGTCAGGGCCTTCTGCATTTTGTAGATGATTACAGAAACCTGACTCGGCTGCCGGCGCCGAACTTTCAATTGACAAAAATTTCGGTGTTGTTCGATAGAGTTCATAAATTATTTTCCGATCAGCTTACAGAAAAGAAAATCGGTTTAACAGTTTCTATTGACCCTAAAGACCTTGAAGTCGCCGTTGATCCTGATCTTATCGAGCAGGTGCTTATAAATCTCATACTCAATTCCATTAAGGCTCTAAATGAAATTGCCGGATCTGAAATATCGCTTTCAGGTAAACTTGACAGCCGAGGGAGCGTGCTTATACAGGTAAAGGATAACGGTCATGGAATTCCGGAAGATCTGCACGAGAAAATATTCATCCCGTTCTTCACTACAAGGAAAGAAGGATCGGGAATCGGCTTAAGTCTCTCCAGACAGATTATGAGAGCTCATAAGGGAGGTTTAACCGTTAGTTCTATTCCTGGAAAAGATACAGTTTTTACTCTCAGGTTTTGATTTATGTAAAAGATATTTAAAATAAAACTCCCCCGAAATAATTGATTCCGGGGGAGATATTAGTCGGTCTAATGACGATGCATCAGGTGATAGATTTGTGTCAGACAAACTTTTGTCTATTTAATCTGCGTTTTTTATTAAAGCTTCAAAACAGCTTTTAGATTCCTCTAATTTTTTACGATAGGACTTATTCCCAATTAGTATGAAAGAATTGTTTCCTTGGTTTATCTACTCTTTCGTATGTGTGCGCACCGAAAAAGTCTCTTTGAGCCTGTAGAAGATTGGCTGGCAATCTTTCGCTGCGATAGCTGTCGTAGTAAGAAAGCGCGCTGCTGAATGCCGGAACCGGTACTCCGAATTCGACTGCTAGCGCTACGACTTTTCTCCAGGCTGCCTGAGTCTTATCTATTGCTTCCTTGAAATAAGAGTCAAGCAGCAGGTTAGGAAGTTTAGGATTTTTATCGTACGCTGCTTTTATATTATCAAGAAAGCGTGCTCTAATTATACATCCGCCCCTCCACATTAAAGCGATGCCTCCGAAATTTAAATTCATATTGAATTCCTCGCTTGCCGCTCGGAGAAGCTGAAAGCCCTGTGCATAAGAGCATATCTTTGAAGCATATAGTGACTGCCTTACATTTTCAATAAATTCTTTTTTATCACCCTTAAATTCAACATCGGGGCCGCTCAAAACTTTTGATGCTACAACTCGTTCTTCTTTAATTGCGCTAACAGTCCTGGCAAAAACTGCTTCGGCTATAGTTACTGCGGGTATGCCCAAATCCAGAGCAACTTGGCTAGTCCATTTTCCGGTTCCTTTCTGTCCGGCCGTGTCAAGTATTACATCTACCATCGGTTTGCCCGTTTCGTCATCCTTTTTTGCCATTATCTTTCCGGTAATTTCAATTAAATAGCTGTTCAACTCTCCCAGATTCCACTCATTAAATATGCCGTGCATTTCTGAAGGCGGTAAACCGAGCACACGATGCATTAAATAATAAGCCTCGCAAATCATCTGCATATCGCCGTATTCAATGCCGTTATGAACCATTTTAACAAAGTGGCCCGCACCGCCGCTTCCCACCCAGTCGCAGCATGGTGTACCGTCATCGACTTTTGCTGCAATAGCCTGTAGTATCGGTTTTACAAGCGGCCATGCTTCCGGATTTCCGCCCGGCATGATAGACGGGCCCCAAAGAGCCCCTTCTTCGCCACCGCTTACTCCAGTTCCGATATAAAGTATGCCGGTACCTTCAAGTTCTCTCATTCTTCTGTTTGTATCTTCAAAATAAGAGTTGCCTCCGTCGATTAGTAAATCACCTTTTTTAAGGAAAGGCCTCATCTC
>JBJKTB010000148.1:0-6705 GCA_046703345.1 Ignavibacteriaceae bacterium | reverse complement strand
AATCCTACAGTAGAGGCGCTGGAAAACAGCATAGCCGAGCTGGAAGGCGGGCATAAAGGTCTGGGGTGCGGAAGCGGAATGGCCGCCGTTCATACGGTATTTGCAAGCTTAACGCAGGCCGGAGACCATGTTGTCTGTTCAGCGGCGGTATACGGACCGACGACTACCCTGCTGAACGGAATAATGAAGAAGTACGGAGTAGAGACTACATTTGTAGATACTTCGAATCTGGAGCAGGTCCGCGCGGCGATGAAACCTAACACTAAAGTTGTGTATATAGAGTCGCCGGGAAATCCTACTCTCGCAATTTCGGACATCGCGGAGATATCCAAGCTGGCGCATGCTAACAACGCGCTGGTGGCAGTAGATAATACGTTTATGAGTCCCGCACTGCAGAAGCCTCTTAAGCTGGGCGCCGATGTAGTACTTCACAGCTTAACAAAGTTTCTTAACGGACACGCCGACGTGGTAGGCGGAATAGTGGTGGTAAAGGACGAGGAAACTTACAAGCATTTCAGGAAAACGCTGAACCAGATAGGCGGAGTAATAGATCCGTTTAATTCTTTTCTTGTGCACAGAGGTATAAAGACACTTTCTCTCAGAATGCAGAAGCATTGTGAGAACGCCATGATAATTGCGGAATATCTCGAAAAGCATCCGCTAATTAAGAGCGTATCTTACCCGGGATTAAAGAGCCATCCGCAGTACGAGCTGGGGCAGAGGCAGCATGAGGGGCCGGGCGGAATGATCACCTTCGAACTAGAAGGCGGCTTTGAAGCCGGGCAGATAATGATGAACTCGGTAAAGCTTTGCCAGCTGGCTGTTAGTCTGGGCGGAGTTGAATCGCTCATTCAGCATCCGGCGAGCATGACCCACTTCTCAATGGGAAAAGAAGGGCGCATGGCAGCGGGAATAAGCGACGGCCTGGTAAGATTTTCAGTCGGTATTGAGAACGTAAATGATATTATACGGGACTTGGACAACGCGCTTGAGAAGGTGAAAGAACTATCTTCGGCCGAAGTAGAGCATTCAGTATAATAAGATAATAAGCGAATGAATAAGTCAATTAAAAATTATTTAATCATGTTTGCGGCTGTATCTTTTCTTCTGCGGTCTTGCAGTACCGGAATAAAGATAGTTGTTTCGCCTATCTCGTTTTCAAAAGAGCGGGTGAAGCTAACCGAAGAGTACATAAAAGATCATTACGGACTGGACGTTAACAACATCGATATAGTGCCGAAGATAATAGTGTTGCACTGGACAGCGATAGGCACATACTCGTCAACGTTCAATGTTTTCAATAAAGAAACGCTGGAGGGATCGAGGCCGGATCTTGCCTCAGCGGGACAGGTAAACGTATCGATACAGTTCGTGGTAGACCGCGACGGTACGATACACCGTATGATGCCTGAAACCTGGATGGCGAGGCACTGCATAGGGCTGAATTACGAATCGATCGGAGTAGAAAATGTCGGTGGAGTGGATGATAAGGACGACCTGACAGACGCGCAGATAAAATCCAACATCGAGCTTGTAAGATATCTTGTTAAGAAATATCCGACGATTAAATATTTAATCGGACATCTGGAGTACATGGACTTTGAGGGGACGCCCTTATGGATGGAGAAGGATCCGAAGTACAGGACAATGAAGTACGATCCCGGAGAAAGGTTTATGGCCGACGTAAGGGAAGGGGTTGCCGATCTTCACCTGAAGGGAATAACCGAGATACTCCGCGAAGCTAATGCGGCGAAGAAATAACACCCAGATAATTTAATTATAAATGCAGGGGTTTGATTAATCAAACCCCTGCAAATTAAAGTTCAGACAAGGTAGTTAATTAGAATAAACCCACCAATAAGCATAGCCGTAAACGCCAGAGCGAGCCAGTTGAAATACCTGTCGATGAAACCCTTAATCGCGGGACCGAATTTCCAAAGAAGAAAAGCAACCAGGAAGAACCGGGCACCGCGACTTATAACCGATGCCAAGATGAACATCGGGAGAAATATGTTGAAGGCGCCCGCGGAAACAGTAAATATTTTATAAGGAATAGGGGTAAACCCTGCTGTAAAAATTATCCAGAAGTCATAATTGTTATACAGCGTTTGAATCCTGTAAAACGCATCATGAGTAAATCCCGGAATATGGAGGAAGAAGAAATCCGCGATCCCGGTAAAGGAGCCGGCGGGAGACCACCACAAAAAATGCCCGATATAATACCCTAACATACCGCCCAGCGCCGAAGCGGCTGTACACCAAGAGGCATATCTGAAGGCTTTGCTTCGCGCACCTAACACGAGAGCAATAAGCAGAGCATCGGGAGGTACTGGAAAGAAAGAAGACTCGGCGAAGGCAAGCAGGAAAAGCGCAATGCCTCCGTACGGCGTTTCCGCCCAGTGAAGCACCCATTCGTATAATCTTCGTAAAAAATTCATGCGGTTATATTACCCCTTTATTAACGAGGTTCAATTTAATGAAATAATGTGAAATACAAATGACGTTAAATTTAAAAGGAGATGTTAAAAAATTTATAATTAAGGAACAGCTAATGAAGTCAGGCCGTAAATAAGCCAGTAAACGAGTTAAAAGCGTTTTGGTGATTTAAGCCGGATTCACTTTTTATTTTATGGCTTCATTGCTTATTTTTAACCACCAAATAATTATAGAGGAATTTATGGGTTTCGAAAGATCCGCCGGTATTTTACTTCATCCGACGTCATTGCCGGGAAGGTTCGGCATAGGGGATTTAGGTCCGGAAGCGTACAACTTTTTAAATTTCATGGAAGCGGCCGGGCAGAAGCTTTGGCAGGTATTCCCTTTAGGTCCTACAGGCTACGGTGATTCGCCATATCAATGCTTTTCGGCATTCGCGGGGAATCCAAATCTTATCAGTCCGGAAAAATTATACGACAGCGGATTTCTAACGGAAGAAGATCTTAACGAGGTTTCCCGCACCGATCCCAGAAAAGTGGACTTCGGGCATGTTATAAGTTATAAAAAATTTCTGCTTAGAAAAGCATTCGAGCAGTACAAGAGGAATCATAACGGTATAGACGAGGCGTTCGGCGAATTTAAAGAGAAGAATAAAGGCTGGCTCGACGATTTTGCGTTCTTCATGGCGGCGAAAGATTATCACGGCGGAAGGCTCTGGACGGAATGGGATAAAGGGCTCGTTATAAGGGACGAAAATGCGCTGAAAGAGTGGAAAGAAAAATTAGCTGATGATATTCAATATCATAAATTCGTTCAGTTCCAGTTTTTCGCGCAGTGGAAAGAATTAAGAGCCTACGCCAATTCAAAAGGAATAAAAATAATAGGCGATATGCCTATCTTCATAGCTTACGACAGTGCCGATTTATGGGCGCATAAAGATCTTTTTTCAGTTGACGAGGACGGCAGACTGGAAACCGTAGCCGGTGTTCCGCCGGATTACTTCAGCGCAACGGGGCAGCTGTGGGGAAATCCTTTATACAGAGGGAAAGTTATGGAGCAGGATGATTTTCTCTGGTGGCGGCAGAGGTTTTCGCAGCTTCTTGAAATGATAGACATAGTACGAATAGATCACTTCAGAGGATTCGACGCATTCTGGGAGATTCCCGGAGGGGCGCCCACGGCAGAAAAGGGTAAATGGATAAAAGCACCTGGCGAGAAGCTTTTCAACACTTTAAAGAAATTTCTTGGCGAAGTACCTATATTGGCAGAAGATCTGGGAGTGATTACAAAATCTGTGGAAGCGCTAAGGGATAAATTCAATTTCCCCGGAATGAAGATACTTCAGTTCGCGTTCGGCACCGGGATGGAAAGAAAATTTCTTCCTCATAATTTTATAAAGAACTGCATGGTGTATACAGGCTCTCACGATAACGATACGACAAAAGCCTACTTCGAAAAAGCCAGGCACGAAGGAAACGATATTTATCATCATACTCAGAGGTATCTTAATTATTTCGGCGATGATATAGTAGGCGAACTTATCAGAGCTGCATATGCTTCTGCGGCCGACATGGTTGTTATACCGATGCAGGACGCACTTAAGCTGGGCGGCGAGGCACGGATGAACTTCCCCGGCAAGCCGGGAGGAAACTGGACGTGGCGGTTCTCATGGGATCAGGTTGATCCGGGACTTGCGCAACACTTCAAGGAGATGGCTGAACTATACGAAAGACCGCCGAAACCTGAAAAAGAGACAGTTATAGATACCGAAGAATGATTTTTATTAAGCGGGCCGCACCGTTTGCTTAAAACCGCTAAGCCCGCTAAGAAATAATTTCCCTAGAAAAAGAAATAAAGGCAACTTTAAATATTTAGTGACATGACTCATTTTAACTTCGAAACAAATGCCATAATTTTAACATCTAATCTTAATCAGCGGATTAAGAAATTAAAATTAACACATAGTTTAAAGGATTGATTGTATAATGTTCGAATTTTTCAAGAAAGTTTTAAATAACGGTATTCAGGAAGAAAATAAACCGATGTCTGCTGCGGGAAACGGCAAAGTAACCGAGCCGGCGGCGGCGGTGGCCGTATTCATGGTAGATATAGCAAGAGCCGACAACAATTTTACCGAAGAGGAAAGATCAAAAATAGCATCGTTGATGGGCACAATGTATGATTTGGAAGAGGAGACGATATACCGGCTGATAAACGCGGCCGACGAATATCTGTCGAAGGAGGACAGTATTTACGACTACACTAACGTAATAAACGGCAGCTTTAACAACGAAGAAAAATTCGAGCTTCTTAAGAAACTCTGGCGTCTTGTCTTTGTAGACGGCAGGATGGATATGTATGAAGAGCACATCGTTAAAAAAATTGGCGGACTTATAGATGTTGATTACAGTTACATAATAAATTCGAAGATAGCGGTTAAGAAAGAATTAAATTTATAAAATCATTTATCGAGCTGTTCCTCAAGAGCGGAAAGTATCTTCCTGCTTGTGGGTGTAACGCTGCTAGAAAACCTTTCAATTATTTTCCCTTCTTTAGAGATAAGAAACTTCTCGAAGTTCCAGCGTATATCCGAAACGGGGGTAACGCCGTTATTGGTCAGTCTTTCATAAAGAGGAGACTTATCTCCGCCCAGAGCTTTTATCTTATCGATTAATCTGAATGTAACGCCGTAATTAGTGCTGCAGAAAGATTTAATCTGGTCCAGAGTACCGGGTTCCTGTCCGCCGAAATCATTGCAGGGAAAAGCGAGGATTTCAAATCCGCGGTCTTTATAGCGGGTGTAAATTTCCTGAAGGCCCTTGTACTGCGGCGTATACCCGCATTCGCTGGCTACGTTTACTATAAGCAGAACTTTTCCATTATATGAAGACAACTCAACCGAATTTCCTCCGGCATCAATAACCTTAATATCATTGATATTATCAGTCATAACAACTCCTTTAATAAACTCTATTAAAAATATTTATCTGCCGTTAACCGCACGGCTAATGAAGCTAATGCAAAGCTAAGCAAACTTAGTTACTGATGAAAGGCGAAAAGCCGAAAGATTAAGCTGCGCGGTTGATGTTTGATCTTTTCACAAGCATATACGCGGGATAGCTTACGGCGACGAACAGGAGCGCGAAGAGGGCGTTAACCGGATCTCCGAAAATATCTCCGATAAGAAAAACGAAGGAGCCTATAAGAAATATAAGAGTAGTAAACGGATAGCCCCACGCCTTAAACGGTCTCGGCAGATCGGGTTCTTTTTTTCTCAGGTAAAACAGAGAAGAGAAGCCCATAAAATAATTAGCGACGTAGAAGAAAGCCGAGACGGCAATTAAAAATTCGAAAGTACCGCTGATTATAAGCACGGCCACAAGCAGAGTGCTTAAGAGGAGCGCATTGCGCGGTGAGCCGCTTTCGCTGACAACGGAAACCGACCGGGTAAAAAGCTTGTCGCGGCCGAGCCCGAAAATTATTCTTGTTGCGATAAGCAGGACCGCGTTAAGAATACTCAATAGCGAAGCTATAGACAGCACTGTTATTACCTGGCCGCCTAACTTACCGAACAATTTCTGTGCGGTATCGGTTGCCGGCGCAACCGACGAGGCAAGCTGCGGCACGGAGAGAACGTAGAGGAATCCCGCGTTGACGAGCAGGTAGATGGCGATAGTCGCAAGAACTCCGCCGATAGCGGAGCGGAGAAGATTTTTACCGGGATCCTTATCTTCTTCCGTAAAATAAACGGCGCTGTACCAGCCGTCGTATGTAAAGATAATAGACTGCAGTGCAATAACGAATCCGAAGAAGAGGGCGGAAAGAGTTGAAGGGATATGTACCGGTTTTGCCGCGCCGGTTGAATGAAGCGCCCCGCCGCCGAATATAAAGCACGCAACGATAAGAGCGACGAAACCGAGTGCCTTAATCAGACTTGTAAGCTCCTGAGTTCTGCTGCCGGATCTCAGCCCGATCCATTGAATAATAAAAAAAACGAGCAGAGCAGAGATGGCAACAGTCTTAACACCGCCGCCTAGTGCGGGAAAGAGTAAAACAGTAAACTCGCCTGCGGCGATGGCAATAGAGGCGAGAGAAGCGCAGGTTGCAATCCAGTCGCTCCATCCTACAACAAACGCCGGATAGTTGCCGAAAGCGCGTCCGACAAAAACGTACCAGCCTCCGGCTTTGGGGAACATTGTACCGAGTTCTATTACCGAGACCGTACCGAGAAGCGCGTATATGCCTCCCAAAATCCACGCTAAAATTATC
>JBJKTB010000147.1:0-5577 GCA_046703345.1 Ignavibacteriaceae bacterium | reverse complement strand
TTAGAAGACACACCAAAATACTTACCGAGTCTATTTTGGAGAAAAAGGCGCTAAGTAAAAATTTTGATTACTTTACTAAATTTGCTAACGATATTGTCCTTTTAATGGATGAATCGGGAAAAATTATAGAAGCAAACGACCGTGCCCTTGAATCTTACGGCTATTCAAAAAAAGAATTTCTTAATCTTACAAACCTCGATTTGTGTCCGCCTGCATTCCGAAATTACTTGTTAGAGCAGACAAGTTCCCTTGGCAAAACCAACGGAGTTGTATTTGAGCTGCCCCAGCTGCGTAAAGACGGTTCCGTATTTTTATCGGAAATAAGTTCCCGCTCCATGGAAATAGAAGGGAAGAATTTTTATCAAGGCATAATCCGGAACATTACCGAAAGGAAAGACTCTGAAGAACGGATAAGAAAACTTTCGAGAGCCGTAGAGCAGAGCAATACTTCTATAATTATCACTGATAAGAAAGGAATAATAGAATATGTTAATCCGCGCTTTACTTTAATAACTGGATATGAACGTGAGGAAGCCGTCGGTAAAAATACCAGCTTATTAAAATCCGGAGAGATGAAGCCTGGAGTTTATGAAGAATTATGGAGTACAATCAATTCAGGCGGAGAATGGAAAGGCGAGCTTCTTAACAGAAGAAAGAACGGCGAACTTTACTGGGAAAGCACCTCAATTTCACCGATTAGGGATAACAGAGGAGAAACCACGCATTACCTGGCTATTAAAGAGGACATCACTAAGCAGAAAGAGATAACGGGAGAACTGATTAAAGCTAAGGAAAAAGCCGAAGAATCCGACAGAATAAAATCCGAATTCCTGGCGCAAATGTCGCATGAGATAAGAACACCTCTTAACATTATTTTAAGCTATAACTCATACCTTCAGAAAGAGATTGCCGAAAATTACAACGAGGATTTTCAAAAAATTTTCAATTCGATTAACAGCGCGGGAAGAAGGCTTCTTAGAACGATCAACGCAATTCTCAATATGTCGGCATTGCAAAGCGGCAGCATAGAAATTCAAATGCGGAAAATGAATCTTTCTTTGCTTCTTAGAGATCTCATAGCTGAATTCGAAAACGGTGCGGCGAATAAAAATCTTGAGCTTCATTTCAACTGCAGTATAGACAATTGCATAGTTGTTTCAGACGAGTATATCGTCACTGAAATCTTTCAGAACCTGATTGATAACGCGATAAAATATACAGAAATAGGAGGGATAAATATTATCGTATGCAAAGATGAAAATCAAAAGATATGCGTTGACGTAACAGATACCGGTATTGGTATTTCGGAAGAATATATCTCAAAAGTTTTTCAGCCGTTTACTCAGGAAGAATCGGGCTATTCAAGAAAGTTTGAAGGCAACGGCCTGGGACTTGCGCTCGTGAATAATTATATTCGGCTTATCGGCGCCGATATAAAAGTTTCGAGCAAAAAAGGAGTTGGTACTACCATTAGGATAATATTTAATTAAATCCGATTCAGTAGTATTGGCAAAACCGCAGATTTTACACTTACCCTAATAATTATTACAAATTTAAGCATAAACTTTCCTGGTGATTTTCCGATTATTAATTGTGATGCTCCGTTAATTCCGGATAAGGGATAATTTTTAAAACATTCTATTCAAAAAGCAAAGCGTCTCTGTTATAAATGCATCAGATGAAAATGAAACCATGCCGGGGGAAAAGAATTAATGCTGTTTAGTTATGTTTTTGTAGTTTATGCGGTTATTAACATTTTAATAGCAGTATTGCTTAATAACAAATCTAAATCTTCCCGGGTAAGCTCTTATTATCTGTCTCTTTCCGTTGCACTTTGTATTTTCGGTTTAACCGGAATTTTATTGAGCCACATCGGAAATACATTTCTCAAACCATTATTGTTGAATATAAGCCTGGCCGTATATTCTGCTTTTCCGTTCGGATTTCTCTATTTTATTATTCTTTACTCAGACAATAAAAAACTGTTGACTTCAAAGTCCGTAAAATTTGGTCTAGTATTCACCGGTTTGTTCTCTTTTGCTGTACAGATTACGGGACTTGTGCCTCAGCCTCTTTCTTATCAAAGGGGTTTAACGCCCATAGGCGAAATATTTTACCTTATCTGGATGTCTATTCTTTTCAGTATCGGCATTACGCAGTTATTTTCGACATACGGAAGAATTTCGGAATCAGGATTTCATTCCAAGTTCATGATTACCGGATTCTTTTTTCTGATGTTAATCGTTCCAAGCACTTTTTCCACTTCAGTTTTAACGGGAATAATCAGTAAAGATCTCGGCGCGTACCTTGCGTTTTCAATTCTCTCTCTGACTTTTGCCGTATTATTTATTTTAAGACATAAAGCTATAACCACGGTTTACGATGCTCTCCGTTCGGCAATTGGAGTAATGAACGATATCTTCATAAAGACAGATGAAAATTTTAAAATTGAAATGATAGGCGGGGGTTATTCGCAAATTCTCGGTTACAGTGAAAAAGAACTCAAGGGACACAACTTAACCGAATTTGTCGCGCAGAAAGATATTCTTCATACATTCAAGAGTTTCGTCCTTCAGGGCAAGATGAAGGACGGGTACATGGATCTGGATATCATAGCAAAGGACGGAAGGAAAGTAACAATTAATTCCTCCGTAACGGCAACTATGCTTAACGATAACCTTACCGGTTTCGTCGGAATCGGGAGAGATGTTACAGCTCAAAAATCCATGGAAATTGATCTTAAAAAGAACGAAGAGCTGTTGAGAAACGTGGTAACAAATGTGCCTATCATTATCTTTGCTTTGAACAAGAGCGGAATATTTACCGTATCCGAAGGAAAAGGATTAGATTCTCTGGGATTAAAACCCGGCGAAGTAGTTAATAGATCAGCCTTTGAATTATATAAAGATTTTCCCAACGTAATATCCAATATAAAGCTTACTCTCGAAGGTCATTCAACCAGCATGATATTCAGGGATCGCGGTAAGATTTTCCACTGTTATTTTTCGCCTATGTTCCGGAGCGATAATTCAGTAGCGGGAATGATCGGCGCGGCTATAGACATTACCGAACAACGCCAGAATGAAGACGCTATAAGAAAATTATCTCTTGCCGTTGAGCAAAGTCCCACCTCAATTATGATTACCGATACCAGCGGCAGAATTGAATACGTCAATCCTAAATTTACAGAGTTAACAGGTTATGCTCCTTCCGAAATTCTGGGAGAGAATCCCAGAATTTTAAAATCCGGTAAAACTCCGACGAATGTATATATCATGATGTGGGGAACAATTGAATCCGGTAAAGAATGGCGCGGTGAAATACAGAACAGGAAAAAGTCGGGAGAACTTTATTGGGAATCCGTATCCATCTCTCCCATAATTAGTCCGGAAGGTGAAATTACCCACTATCTTGCCGTAAAGGAAGATATAACAATCAAGAAAAGAACCGAGCATGAACTTATTGAGGCAAAAAACAAAGCTGAAGAGGCCAACCGGCTGAAGTCTGATTTTCTTGCGCAGATCTCTCACGAGATAAGAACTCCACTTAACGTTATTCTCAGTATGAGCGCAATCATCAGAAATGAATTGGAAGGAAAACTTTCTCCCGAAATAAGTACGGCTCTTTTAGGCATCTCCACTTCCGGCAAAAGACTGTTCAGAACTATAGATTTGATACTGAACAGCGCATCAATTAATTCCGGTGAGGTTGAGATTTCACTTTACAAGGTGGATCTGGACAAAAAACTGCAGGACATGATTACCGATTTCAAGTATTTTGCCGAGAATAAAAACCTGGAACTTACTTATGTGAACCGGACGGACTGCAGCCATGTGATCTCGGACGATTATATGATATCGCAGATACTTCAGAACATAATTGACAACGCGATTAAATATACTTCTGCCGGGAAAGTAGAGATAGATCTTTATAATGAGAAAGAAAACATAATCTGCATTTCAGTTAAAGATACTGGTATAGGAATATCGGAAGAGTATCTTAACAAACTTTTCACTCCTTTTACTCAGGAAGATGAAGGCTATTCAAGAAGATTTGAGGGGAACGGTCTGGGGCTCGCGTTATCCAAGCAGTATGCCGATTTGATCGGTGCCGAATTATCGGTCGATAGTAAAAAAGGTAAAGGCTCCGTGTTCACGTTAAAATTCGACATGTTGAAAAATTTTACCGCGAACGAAAAATTAAAAGAAGCAGCTATCCGCCATTAAATATAAATTCACACATTACATTCTCCGAGCATTATACTTACTCACCTTTAATTTTTTCCAAGTTCATTCTTCCTTTTCATGCTTCTTATCATCTATACTGAATTTCCAGCCGCAGAAGAAATCGGTAACCTTATCGGGAGGACACGAAATACACTCCGTTTTTATCCTGGGATCTACAGTTTCCGCAAATTTTGTGAACTCAACCAGTCCCACAGATTTGCACGGAAAGTCTGGAAGATTTTTTTGACGGCGAAGTTTCTGCACGCGGCATTCAATCATTTTAAATACCAGCGCCCCGTCTTCCGTCACCTCTGCGCTTTGTTTGTTTATTGCGGAATATAATCGGTAGCCGAAAGCTTTTTCGAGCGCTTCCAAACCTCCGCCGGCCGGAATATTAAACTCGCTCATAATCCTTCTCGCTTCCGCCGCCGCAAATTTCTCCCATGCAAGAGTGTCTAGTTCTATCGCGGTTTCCATACCGTATTTTTCTTCGGCGGAAAGGAACCAGCAGCCGTCGTGCGCAAGCCAGTTCTTGGCGTAAACTTTTACAAGCTTGATTAAATCTTCTTTCGAAAGCTCCTCTATATTTTTCATAACTTTATTCAGTCTTGCTGTTATTATTTTAAAATTATTTTTTAATTTCTTAAAAGATCATACTTTATTTTTAACGTAAAAAATTTAGGAATCAGAAAGCAATAACTCCCAGCAGTTTATCGGCAACAAAGTATACCAATGCAGCCGTAAACAACCATGCGATAATATCCAGTATAATGCCGCCCTTCACCATATCCGTAATCTTTATGTAGCCGGTACCGTAAACAAGAGCGTTTGGGGGAGTTGCTACAGGCAGCATAAATGCCATTGATGCCGCCAGAGTTGCGGCAACCGATAACGCGACGGGATTATCGCCTGTGCCGGCGGCAATTGAAATTATGATCGGAACCATCATGGAGACGACCTCTGTATTAGGCGTAACTTCGGTAAGAAGTTCAAGAAGTATTATAAGAACGAACATAAGCAGCAGCGTAGAAGGATTGCCGAGGAAAGCCACCGCGGTTTTCGCAAGCCAGTTTGCAAGTCCTGTTTTAAACATTCCGTCCGATAAAGCAATGCCTCCGCCGAAGAGAAGCAGTGTACCCCAGTCAACAAATTTTGCGTCGGACCATTCCAGCACGAATTTTTGATTCTTCCAGTCAACCGGCAGAAGGAAGAGAAGGAGCACGCCGAAAAGCGCGATAATATTTTCATCAAACCATTTCAAGTTCTCGGCCAGCGGTTTTACGAACATATAATCCCAGAAAGGATTAGAAACCCATAATAAAACAACCGCAAGAAATCCTACCACAGTAAG
>JBJKTB010000146.1:0-3357 GCA_046703345.1 Ignavibacteriaceae bacterium | reverse complement strand
ACCGAAATGCTTCCCCCTTTCAAATGCGCCAGAAGGATTAAATAATATTCTTTTGGCGCAATAACTATAAAGTTCCCGGAAATATTTACTGTGTCTCTTTGAGGTGGATTCATGTCTTCACATCCGTCAAAGGCTTCCGCAATTATCCCGTCGGCAGGAGAATATACCGGCTCTCTGAAAATAAAATAATCTTCCGGGTTCGTCGAGGTTAAGCTTCTGCTCCTGTACCCCAATTTATTTATTTTTACCAGGTCCAGCGCATATCTCTGCGCATTTGACGAGTGATGATAATTAAACACTTTTGTATTTCCGCCGTGCGCCGTGTAATAAGTTCCTCCCGCTAAAGGGAATTCAATTTCTGCAGACGCATTATTCTTCCGCCCCGCTAATAACTCCGATATTATAATTGTTAAGAACACCGCCGAAATTGCTGCCGAGATTATCAATTCCGGTGAAATTTCTTTTAACGCCGGAGCCGATTTGAGACTCAGGGCCGCGTATATGATCGAGCCGATAGTCATGTATAAAATAAAATACCTGATGTAGTAGCCGGTCCAGTCCCACCGCCCTGTATAATATACAAACAAAGCGAACGACAGCGACAATAACGCCTGGCTTAGCTTCTCCTCAAATCCTCCGGCCGAATAAATAAGTTGAAGGCTGTTTAATACCGGTATTATAATATAAAGGGAAAATATGAAGACGATGTTGAAGTAAAAAAAAGAATTGGATCCGGCGCGAGATTTCATACTGTGAGTTTTTAAGTTAAAGAGTTAGCGACAGATTATTTATTCTCCCCGAATTCTTCGCCGGATTCTCCCGTAAAGATCTCTTTGAACGACGGTCTTCTCTGTTTTCGGGTGCCGGCATACAGTCCGAATATAAAGAGTATTACTCCTAGCCCGCAGAAAAGTACAGTGTCGGTTATAATTCCTACTGCCAGGAATAAAATTCCGTAGAACAATGACCGGTAATTAAACAAGCGTGTTTTTTTCTTTATACTCATTAAGCAGATATTTTGGAAATAGTATGTCTCCGGATAACCGGCCGGTGTTCTTCAATAAAGTTGTGATAAAATACGCCGTAATTTATCTATTACTTCATTTTCTTTCGATGATATAAAATACACAACCGTATTTATAAAAACATTTCAAACGAAGCGGTCTTTAATTAGCGGCTGAAAATCTTAACAAGGATAAATACCGGCAGCGCTATAATGAATAACGGCGCAAGGAAGGGGAGCGCCACCGCCAGCAGTATTATCGCCACTAGTCCCACTGCGCCGATAACAAGAATTCCCGCTCCGCCGAATACCATAAGAAGTACGAACGCTACAAACGCCGCAGCCCCCAGCGCAGCTACTATCCCTATTCCGGCGCCCAGTATTGCTCCGCCTGCCTTCAGTATTACCGGGAACGCGAGAATAATTACAAATAATAAGGCGAGCATTAAAAGCGTATTATTTCTTTTTTTCATTTTATTCCCCGCTGAAATATTCTTCAGTAGAAGAAATAATCAAATAATTCCCCATTATCAAGATTTGTTTTGAAGAATTGCTTAATTCCGTTATAAGCGGCAAAATAGCTTTCCGGATTAATAGCGCATCTCGTAACCCGTACCGAATGCGTATCTCGTCGTAAAGCCGATAACCGAATCGCCGTTCCTGCCGAACACCGCCCAGATGCCGGGCGAGAAGTTGTTTATCTTAATTATACCTGGATAAACATCTATCATGCAGAAATATTCCTTAACCCCGCTGAGAACTATAGAGGCCAGAAGCGAATTATTTCTGTCGTAAAATATACCCGCGTGCCAGCTTGTCTCAATGGTCCTTTCTCTAACTTCGGTGCTTAATTCAACAAGATGCTTTGTTTTAAACCCGAATCCTGCCGAAAGCGCGTCCTCGGTGTTTAACTTCTTCGACAGCCCGAACAGCGCGCCCATCCCGTATCTGTAAAACAACGCCCAGTCTTTGGTGAAAGGCAGCTTCCACTTCATCGCGAAGTACTGCCCCGCGTTTACCCTTCCGTAAGGAAGTGTTATTGAGGCCTGCAGCGACCAGTCGGACAGGTTCATCGTCCTGCTGAAGAACTCGTTTATAGAATCGAAGCTGAACAGGACTATCCCGCCAAGATCGAATATGTAGATATCCGATATTTCGTCAACGCTCCAGCCTTCGTTCGGGCCCGATTCCATCACTTCGTTAAGAAGATGATGAGTCATCAATGTAACCGCCGAAAGCAGCCACGGCGATGGATAACCGTGCATCGAGTACCATTCCTTCATCTTGGTAAAAAGCATTCCTCCGCCTATAAGATGCTGCTGGTAATTAGGTATCCACATAAGCTCGTCTCTCTTAAAGCTGAGGGGAAGAAATTCCGTTCTTAAAAAAAGTGACCAGCCGTAATGCGATATGCTTGTAAACGGATCGCCTAAATTCTTAAGCACCACGTGCAGCATTCTTCCGTACTGCTGACCTACAACTCTATTCGATACTGTCTGAAGCTGGCAGACGTCGTATCCGCCGTTTATCATCAGCGTGATCGGATTAAAAAGCGCTTCGCTTCCGTAAGGCTTGTTGGTGTAGAAATAATTTTCCTGGGCGAATGCTTCGCTGCATGAAATCAGCACTGAAACCAGAATCAAAACCGGCAGCTTTTTTCTAAAGAACGGAAGATATGAAAATACACCGGTCATCGTTTCCCCTGTAGAAATGAAGATAAATTTATATTAGCCGTTAAAATTTATTCGATTTCAATTTTAATTCCAACGGCGCCATATATTCTTTTAATACTGATTTAAGATTATTAATATATGACGCCGCAGAATAAGCTTTTACTGCATATAATGAATACTCTACTTTAGAAGTATCATTTTTTTAACCGCCGTAAAATTACCGCTCCTTATTTCGTAGAAATAGGTGCCGCTTGATAAATATTTTGCGTTGAATACCGCTTCGTGGTATCCCGCCGTTTCGTACTCGTCCACAAGCTCAGCCACTCTCTGCAGCGTAACTGAATAAATAACTATTTCCACGTTCCCCGACTTAGGCAGGGCATACATAATAACCGAGCTGGGATTAAAAGGATTGGGATAATTCTGATAGAGCTCATAGCTGGTCGGTATCCCGGCGAAATCTTGTATACCGGTTACCAGTCCTACTGTAATTGTATTGGAATTCCCGCTCGTGCCGCCGGTGTTATAAGCTCTTACTCTATAGTAATATTTTGTATTCGCTGTCAGCCCGCTTATACTGAGTGTAGTAACCTTTCCCGCGTCTTTATTATTATAGCCGAAAACAAAGTTCCAGAAGCTGCTGTCGGGTGGAATTTCAATGACATTTCCGGCTGCGGCGCA